>JBDSME010000288.1:0-23292 GCA_039916065.1 Polyangia bacterium | reverse complement strand
AACGCGCGGCTCTCCAGCCACAGCTCCTGGCCGGAGGACGACGGCGCGAAGTCGGTCCAGAGCTCCGCGCGCTCTCCGGGTGCCAGGACCACGTAGGGCTTGCTCACCGGCGCCGCCAGCAGGCCACCGTCGCTGCCGATCACGGTGATCGGACGTAGGTCGCTGAATGCCAGCTTGTAGATTCGCGAATTGGAGCCATTGAGAAGGCGCAGCCGATAGCTCCCGGCGCGGACGGTGAACGCGGGCGTCTGTTGGCCGTTCACGAAGATGCGATCGCCCAGGAATCCCACCATCTGGTTCGGCGCATACGCCAGCTCGCCAGCGGCGCTGAGCGCGCGATCCTGGATCACCAGGGGAAGGTCGGCCTCGCCGGTGGGAAGGCCGCGCGCCTTGTCGTCGGGGTCCTCGACCAGGAAGAGCCCGGCCAGCCCGGCGTACACCTGAGGACCGGTGCGACCGTGGGGATGAGGGTGATACCAGTACAGCCCCGGCCGATTCTGGACCGTGAAGTCGTATCGGTAGGTCTGGCCTGGTGCGACCGCGAATCGGGGATGACCGTCGCTGGCCTCCGGAACCTGCAGCCCGTGCCAGTGGACGATCGACGGCTCGCCGAGCGCGTTTTCGAAATGAATGCGCAAGCGCTGGCCACGCCGCACCCGGAAGGTGGGGCCGAGGTAGCCGTTCGGTTGCGCCGCCAGCGCTTCCGCCGCGCCCTGGAGTCGCTTTCCCTCGAAACGCCACACCTGCGCGGAAGCGCCCGTCGCCGGATCCAGCTGCGCCTCCGCGGGCGCGGCTCGCAAGGTCGCCTCCAGTGCAACGGGCGCGGCCTCGCGCTCGCCCGCCGTCCGCGCGGTCCCCCCGACGTGGGGGAGCGCGCGCCGGCTACAAGCCGCCCCCAGCCAGGCGGCGGCCGCCAGCCCCCCCTCCATGACGTATCTCCTCGATGGTCGTGGGTCTCCCACCGCGCTTACCCCTCGAGGTCCCAGCTCATTGCGTGGTCGCTTCGTGCATCAGTCTCATTCCCTCCGCCATCTTCTGCAGCCTGACGGCGGTGGCGGCATCTGGCGACGTCATGGTGATGATGACGCCCTTGTCGATCTTCTTCACCTCAACTTTGGTGGCCGCCCCGCCCATCATCAAGGGACACATGCCGCCGCCCATCATCATCCCATGGTCATTGGCGCCACCGTGGCCATGGCCCATCATCCCGCCGCCCTTCATCATCCCGTTGTCCATGCCGACACCCATCTGGCCGGTCGCCCCACCCATACCCGCCGCTTTCGGCGTGCTGGCCGGGTGGTGAGACGCGTGATCGGCGGTACCCGCGGCGGGCACCTGCGCCAGTGCAAAGCCACCGCCCGCGACCGCCGCGAGCAGCGCGGTGGCAAGAAAGAATCGAAGGGACTTTCTCATCGTGATCTCCTGTTGAAGTTGTGCGTGCTGGTGACGCATGCGCCTGCAACACGGGTGCCGCAGTGTCCGGAGGCGCTGGTCCGCTGTCCTCCGTGGTAGCCCGCGCAACCAATGCGCCGAAGTCGGGCGCGGCGCAACAATTGCGGCAACGCCTCGCGTGGGGTTGTCCGACGAGATCTTTGCTGTGCAGGAGCCGCGCGCCATGAGAATAGCAGGTCGATGTTCCGTTCGCGTACTGACTCACCTATGTCTGGCGTCGCTGAGCTCGTCGCGCGCGCACGCGCAGTCGAACGCAGCCGCCGATGAGGCCGAGCTGGCCAGGAACGCCCGTCGCGACACCATCATGCGCCTCGCTCTGGAGCGCACCCCCGACCTGGCGGAGACGCGCGCGCGCGCCGGCGCGGCCCAGGCGCGGAGTCAGGCGGCCTCCCGGCTGCCGGATCTGGAAGTAGCGTGCCTTACGAGCGCAGCCTCGGGGGGCTCTACCTGGACATCATTCCCAAGGCCGACGAATTGGCTCGCTATGGATTGCGCGTTGGCGACGTGGAGCGGGTGATCGAGAGCGCGATCGGAGGGACCCCCATCGGATGGTGCCGATGCTGTGGGCCAACACTTCAGGCGCCGACGTGATGCCGGGGGTTCGTCCGCCGGTGCGTTGGGCCGATTGACCGCAACCGCCGAATTCGGTCGTCATTCGTACAGCCACCTGGACTTCGCCCGAGGCAGCAATCTGCTGTCGTCCGGCAGTCACGCCACTTCTGCATCGATGCCATTTGTTGGCGCACGGCTCGTTGCCAATCTCGGTCCCACGTGGCTGGTGTTGTGGTCGGCGGTTCGCCGAGATCTGGGGACGAGCTTCGCTGAAGATGCCGGATCCGGAACTTGGCAGCTCCGGAGCACCTCCATTTGCGTCGGTGCCGGAATTGGATTCGACGCCGTGTTTCCCCCCCAAGAGCGCACCGACGTCGTCGGGGTCAGGACTGCCGACGCAAAGTGCCCCATGGTGAGCAGCGATGGCGAGGGTCTGGAGCGAATGGCGCGCCATCTTGCCCGCTCGCCGACCGCGCGCCCAAAAAATACGGCCACGGGAAGATGCGAGCGACGCCAGCGCGCCCGCGCTTTTGCGGGCGTCCTGGGCGTGCCTCCCGCCGGCCGGCTGTCGCGGTCGCCGTTCTCGCCTCGTATAGGCCTCGCCCGCCCTCCGATCGACCGCCCTCGTGGTCACGCAGCGGACCCTGTGGACCTGAACAACCACCCTTGACCTCACCTCGCAACCAGCTCTTCCCGCGCAGCTTCCCCAGGCGCGGCAGCCGTCTGTCCAGACCTCGAAATCAGAGCCCCTGTCCGCCCGCCGGCACCTGACCTCTGCCACCTGCGCCCGCTGCGCCATCCGCTGCCGAGACCCCAACCGCCTGTCTGCCCAATACCCCGTTCGATCCTCCTATCGGTTTTACTTTCGGGTCGACACGAACAACAACGCCAATGACGATTCTTGGTTCTACCGCGTCGATTCTGGGGCCTGGACGACCATGAACAACATCGCCAGCGCCAGTGGCTGGCGTTGGGTCCAAGGGACAGCGACGGCTTCGCTCACCGTGGGGCGACACACGCTGGAGGTCCGCAATCGGGAGGACGGGCTCAATATCGACAAAATCGCCTTCGTCCCCAGCAGCGCTGAGGCCCCGACGGGGAAGGGCCCGGTGGGCGTCAACTGCGATCCGGCCCCCACGATGTCATCGTGGAGCTACTGGGAGCAGGGCGAGTACGGCAACACACACGTGAACTACTTCGGGGCACCACACACGATGCCCAATGGCGACATGATTCTCAACGGGCATGCTGCCTGGCACAGTTGCAATCAACCTCAACTTCCCAACGTCATTGGGAAGTGCAGTGGCCCTGGCGGAGAGGCGGGTCCTGGCAGCGGCATTGCGTTCCTGGGCATGCATCGTGCGATGGTGAACGACTTCCGGAAGTTCGCACTGGCCAACGGCCAACGAAGTTTGATTTCCCTCAGCCTCAACGACGTGCTGCCCCGTCCTGGCTACTTCGTCCATCCGGCGCAAATGCAAGGGGTTACGCTGCCCTGCTGTAGTCGTGACGAAGGCCGCCCAGCACGGGAATCGCGACAATGTTGCCGGTGCGGTTGTCGTTTGCCGGGGCGTCGGGGATTCGTTGTCCGCTCCGCCACCGGCTAACACGAACGCTTTGGTGCTTGACGCCAGCGTCTCGGCGGCCTGCTGAACTACTATCACCGTCGCGCGACCTGACCGCGGCGTCGATCGTGTTTTGGGACATGAAGGGGAGCGAACCGGCGTTTCGGTGCTTCATGCGCGCGTGGCTGCCCCCCACCAGCTCTTGACATTTCATAGATAGCCTATGAGTTTTCAAGACGCCGCCGGCGCGTTTTGATCTACACTTGGTTCATGATCCGCCGCCTGACCCATGCCGCCGCTGTGCGCCAGCTGCTCGGCGAGAATCGGGTGGTGGCGCTGCTCGGGCCACGGCAGATCGGCAAGACCACCCTTGCCCGACAGGTGGCCCGCGGATGGGACTCCGCCTCGGAGTACTTCGACCTTGAATCACACGCCGATCTCGCACGCTTGGCGGATCCCCTCCTCGCCCTCGAGCCCCTCAGGGGGCTTGTCGTTCTCGACGAGATTCACCGCCGGCCTGAGATCTTCCCGACGTTGCGGGTGCTCGCCGACCGGCCCCGCGGTGCGCGCTTTCTCATCCTGGGTAGCGCATCACCGCAGCTCCTGCGCCAGGGCTCGGAGACCCTCGCGGGGCGCATCGCGTTCCACGAGCTCGACGGTCTCTCGCTCGAGGAGGTCTCCGGCCGTCGAGCTCAGGATCTGTGGTTACGCGGTGGATTCCCGCGGTCGTTCGTCGCACCCACGGCGGCCGGCAGCCTACGTTGGCGCCAAAACTTCATCGCCACCTTCCTTGAGCGGGATCTCCCGCAGCTCGGCTTTCGCGTGCCAGGAACCACCCTGCGGCGGTTCTGGTCGATGCTCGCGCATGTTCACGGTCAGATCCTCAACTGGTCGGAGCTCGGCCGATCGATGGCGGTCACCGACATGACCGTCCGGCACTACGTGGATGTGCTGGCCAGCACGTTCATGGTGCGCGTCTTGCCACCCTGGCACGAGAACCTCTCGAAACGTCAAGTCAAGGCGCCGAAGGTCTACCTTCGTGACGCGGGGCTGCTGCACGCCCTTCTCGAAATCGCGACCGCCCGTCACCTGCACGGACATCCAAAGGTCGGGGCATCATGGGAGGGCTTCGCCATCGAATCGATCATCGCTCGGCTCGGGGTCCGGGCCGACCAATGCTACTTCTGGAGTACGCATGCGGGCGCCGAGTTGGATCTATTGGTCGTGGCAAGCGGAAAACGCCTGGGCTTCGAGGCCACGCGAACGGTGGCGCCGCGCCTCACGCCCTCCATGCAGACCGCCATGCGTGACCTGCGCCTCGACTCCTTGAGCGTCATCCACGCAGGCGCGGAAACGTTTCCCCTCGCGAAGGGAGTCACCGCAATTGGCCTCTCGCGCGTTCTCGAAGATCTGCCGACGGTCGCGTCGTGACGCCGTCACCGGCGGCGCCCTGAAAACAAGGGGGCGCGCCAAGATTCTGTCGGGATGAAAGAGACGCAGCAGAAACCTTCGGTGTCGCTTGAGGAAATTTGGCGATGCTACGACGCCATTGATGAATTGACGACGTTCACCTTCCATGCGGATTCTTCAGCAACTAGGCATCGGCGGTGATGGCATGGACGCTGTAACCCGGCGGTTGCAGCCAGACTGCGGGCACCCAGCCAAAATGCCACTCAAGAGGTGCGTCCTCCTGTAGGCGCACCTGGCGACGGCGCTGGGCGTGATCCAAGGGACGGTGTAGCCCTCCCCAAGCGGCGACGTTGCTGGCGCCTACCGGCAGATCTTCTGCTGACATGTCTGACCGGCGGGGCAGGCCAGGCCGCAGCCGCCGCAGTTCTTGGAGTCGTTGATGAGGTCGACGCAGGTCATCAGACCATCCGGGTGCCAAAGGGATAAAGCGCCGCAGGACAGCTGGTGGTGGGTGGTACGCCGCCGCCGGGCCCGACCGCCACCGTCACCAAGGCGCCTGCCGATGCCTTTCAGCCGGAGGCCGGCCTATCGTCCATCCATCCGAACCCGCGCGTGAAGCTGTCCTATCGCACGTTCTCCATCAGCAACGTCGACGCGACCAACGTACTCTTGTCCGGGTACCAGCTGGATGTGTTCCCGCTTTCCAGGCGGTTCTTTCGGCTGGGCGCGCCGGGGACGACCGCATCGATCGACTTCGCCTTCGGCGCGACGGGCATCTATGCCGTGGCGTGGACGTCGGTGCCGAGTTCTACACGGGGGGCCGGCTGTTCTTGTCGGGATCGATCGGCTGGCTGCGTGCGATCTGGCTGGGTCCTGACGTCGCAGCCCTCAACAAGCCCTCGGCCACAGGGCTGGTGTGTGATGGGCGAAGTATCTGGCTGGCACACGGCCCTTCTACACCCGCTGGCCGATGAGGTGCTCAAGGAGGCTGATCGCCCCGGCCCTCGGAACACGGACAGGCGGTGACCCATCGAGGACCCATCATTAGCGATTCTTAATACCTGTAAGAAGCTTTCGTTAGACTGATGCCCGTTCGAGCCCTAGCGTGAACGCATTATCCATTTCGCTTAACGAGGAGTTCCAATGGTTGATTTCGCGCGTTCGACCGTGGTGTACGCCTATCTGCTTGGTTCGGCGCTCGTGTTCGGATTCGTGCTGTCGGCGTGCGGCTCCCAGCGACCCGGGACCGGTCATGGGACGGCCGGCGCTGCCGGCATGGGCGGCGCTCCCGGCATGTGCGATGCCCTCGGGGATCTCGGTAACGCGGACTTTTGCAACGGAAGCCGACTCAAGTTCCCGCTGTGGCGGACGGCCGATGACTTCGCTCAGCGGCAGGGAACGATCTACGACAGTGTCCGGCGCGAGCACTGCACGTTTGGCCGCGCCGCCGACGACAAGTGGCGTTGCTTGCCTCAGGCCGGCGCGTCCGTCAGCGACGGCAGCTACTTCGCGAACGCCGCCTGCACCGACGCGGTCGCCGTCACCGGCAGCTCCGCGGAAGCCGTAGCCAACACATTGCCTCCCTATGCGGTGTTTCGCTTGCCGTCGCCCGCCCCCGCCTGCGAGACACCGCAGTGGGAATACCGTGAGCTCGGCGCGCAGCTCCGGACAGGCGAGACGCTGTACAGCCTGACGGGCGCGGGCTGCGTTTCAACTGTGTTGGGGCCGGTGGAGCGTCAGACCTATTTCCGTGCCGGTCGCGTGCTGCCGCCAGATTTGTTCGTCGCCGCCGAGGAGGTGGTGGTGCGGCCGCCTGTTGCGGCCCGGTGCCCGCTGGGGGAGGTGCAGCTGCGCGCGGAGGACGGCGCCTCCATCCGGCTATCGTTGGTTGACGTCCTCAGCGGCAAGCGCTGCGCGCCCGAGGGCATGACCGACGGCTCGATCCGCTGCGTGCCCACGGCTCGCTACCAGTTGAGCACCGCCGCCGATCTCTGTGGCGGTCCGCGCGTTGCGGTCGCGTCCGCCTGCGCCGTGGGCGAGGGCGCCCTGGTGGCGCACCGGTCACTCACCTGCCCGCACGACCTGCGGCTGTACCAGGCCGGGCCGGCCTGGTCCGGCACCGAATGCGCGGGCGGCCCCCCTCCTGCCGTCATCGATCCCACGGTGGAGGTCGGTCCGGAACTGTCGCCCGACACCTTTGTCGAACTCGCCGTCCGCCACGCGGGAACGGGGCGCTTGCGCGCCACCCAATACTTCGAGGAACTGGGCGCGTGGATACCGGCCGCCGAGGCCCCGATCTACGACAGCGTGCTGGAAGAGTCGTGCACCTTCAAGGCCGGGCCTGACGGCCAGGTTCGCTGCGTGCCACCGACACTGTTCGCCGCCTTTCGCGACGCTGCCTGCACGGACCCCGTCGGCGTGGCCGTCGACATCGACGCGTGCGTCGGTGAGCCCGCGCAAAAGTACGTAGGGGTGAACGGCCGCGTGTACCGCCGCGGCGCGGAACTGACCCCTTCGCCGGCCCAGTTGTTTTCGGTCTCGACGGAAGATTCGGCGTGCCGGAGCGATCCAGGCGTGGTCGGAGGCACCTACCGGCATTACGCCGTCGGTGCCGAAGTGGACCTGGTTGCGGCGACCGCCCTTATGTATTGATGGACGCTGGGACAGGGCACGGCGTGTACCGGCCTGACGGGCAGGCTGGGGCGCTGCCATTTCGCCCTGCGCCCGGGCCGACCGACGCGGATGTACAGGCGGTGGTGTACCGGGCGCGCCGGCGCATCCTGCGCTATCTCGAGCGCCGCGGCGTGCTCACCGTCACGACCGCACCGTCTGACGGCGAGTTGACCATGACCGGCGACGAGGCGATGGGAGAGTCCGACCCGCTGCTGGCGCGCCTGCTCGGGGCCGCGGTCACGGGGATGCCGCCGGCGGGACCTGCACAAAAGCGCGCGCCCGTCCGCCTCACCGTCGCGCCCGGCGCCCCTGCCCAGGTAAAGGGGCGGTTGTGCGCGCAAGATTGTGGCTTCAACCTACACGCCGCCAGTCGCGTCGCCGCCGACGACCGCGCCGGGCGCCAGCGGCTGTGCCGCTACGTGCTGCGACCGCCGGTCGCCAACGACCACCTGCGAATGTTGTCCGACGGCTTGGTCAGGGTCGAACTCAAGCGCCCCTGATCGGACGGCACCACCGAATGGGGCGTTATCTGGCGCGGCCTCCGATCGCGACTGACCGACTGGCTCAGCTCGGGGACGGACGCCTCGAGCTTCAGCTCAAACGTCCGTGGCGAGACGGCACCACGGCCTCTTTGTTTACGTCGCATGAGTTGATCGAACGGCTGGTCGCGATCATTCCTCGTCCTCGGGCGCATCTCACTCGCTACTTCGGAGTATTCGCGCCAGCTTTCGCCGTCAGAGCGGGAATCGTCGCCCCAGATGAAGCGGCCTCGCTTGGGCGGGCCCCGGCCGATCCACCTCGGGCCCAGGCGCGCAGGGCGCGTAGCCGACTTCCGTGGGCGTCCCTGATCTGGCGGGTTTCTTGAACGATGTTCTCGAATGTGTTCAATGCGGCGGACGAATGGAAATCTTGGCGGCGCTGACGTCGACCGACTCAATCGCGCGCGTCTTGGGACATGTGGGCTGCCTCTCGACCTCCCAGCCTTTCACCCACCGCGCCCACCGCCACAGGTCGAGCTGCCCTTCGCCGATGCCGCCCCTGAGTTCGAGGCAGACCCGCCCGCTCCGGAAGGGTTCGACGCGTAATCGAAACTTGGCGGCGACGGGCCGTCCCCATCGGCAAGCCGCGTGGTCATCGCCGGCATCGTCGTCGTCGCCGCCGGAAATGTCGAGCGCGACGGCAGATTCAACGCCTCGGCGACAATTCCGTCGGGACAATTGATCGCGGCGCGCCGTACCACGTTGCGAAGCTGCCGAACGTTCCCGGGCCAGTCGTGGGCGCTGAGGCAAGCGAGCGCGAGGGGCTCGATGGTCCGCGGTCCGATCTCCTCTGCGAGCTCATCGAGAAACCGCGCTACGAGGACGGCGATGTCGCTGTGGCGTTGCCGCAGCGGTGGCAGCGTCAACTCGGAGCCGGCCAGGCGATGAAACAGGTCCGCCCGAAACCCGCCCGCGCTCGATCTCGCGCGGCAGATCGCGCAGCGTGAGCGCGACCAGCCGCACGCGCACGCTGATCTCACCGTTTCCGCCCACACGGCGCAGGCGCCCGGTCTCGAGCACCCGCAGCAGCTCGGCTGCAGATCGGGCGGCAGCTCCCCGATCTCGTCCAGCACCAAGGTGCCGCCGTCCGCCTCCTCGAACCAGCCGACCTTGCGCGCGCTCGCGCCCGTGAACGCACCCCGCTCGTGCCCAAACAGCTCGCTGTCGGCGATGTCCCGCGGCAGCGTGCCGCAGTTGACGGCGATGAACGGCCCGTTGGGCGCGGGGCCGAAGTGGTGGATCAACCGCGCGAGCAGCTCCTTGCCGATGCCGCTCTCCCCGGTGACGAGCACGGGCACCCGCGTCGGCGCAATCCGCGCGCCGTGCGGACTACAGCGGTGAGCGCGGGCGCCGTTCCCACGATCGCTTCGATCGATGCATTTTGAAGTCCCCTGTCAGTGGGACTATCGGCCGCGCCGCCGGATGGTTTCGCGAAAACGGCGGCGCGGCCATGGGTGCCGGCAGAACTCGGGTGCCATGCCCGCTCGCGCTCACTTTTGGCGGGGAACGAGGCCCTTCAAGTTGAACTGTTGCTCGATGACCTTGCCGACGATGGCGTGCTGCCGAGACAGGTCGGCCTGCAGCGCCGCCAGCCCCTTCTGCGCGCCGATCTCGCGCGCCTGGTTCAACTCGTCGTCGCTCGGCGGCTTGTCTCTGATGGATCGCTTTTCGTTGTGCGGCCCGAAGGCCTGCGTCAGCTGACGCAGGATGCCACCGGCCAAGTACTGCTCCACCGGCACGTCCGTAAACGGCAGCTCCGGGATGACCTGCACCCACTCCCACCACGGAATCTTTGGATTGTAGATGGGCTCCTTCGGCCAGACCCAATCGAACACGGCGCAGCGAGGCGCCCGCCGTCCGAGGGCATCGAGCCCCACGGCGCCGAACAAGCGGAGCGGCGCGTCCGCCGCCAACTCGATGACCTGGTTTTGCCAGACGATCGACCACCAGCCCGCGTTGCGCATGGCCGTCTGCACGCTGGGCGGTGCCAGCCACACGCCACAGTTGAGGTAGTACGCATCGATCTTCTTCAGCGCGGCTTGACCGCCAGCGGTCGCGGCAAAGCCCGTGTAAGGCGCGCCGGAGCCCGTCAAGCCGATGAGGTTGATGTCGAACCAGTGGTGCCAGGTGGAATCGGCCACGATGCGCCCGACATCGACCATGTGGCCGTTGTAGGCCGAGATGACGCCGATCTCGTGGCCGTGGTTCGTGGCGGCTGGGTCCTTGATCGAGCCCCACGCGATGACCTCGGGCGCTTCTTGAATGCCACCCTTGGTCGGCCACTGGGGATTCCCCCCGACGGCCGGCGCCAGCGCTTCGCCCTCGTGCTCGTGATCGGGCAGCACATCGATCGGCCCGGTCGGCCCACACAGGACTGGGTGCGGTCGGCTATGGAACAGATCGGCCGTGTAGCGCTTCCAGCGGATAGTTTGCGGCAGGTCGTCCGATTGGTCGTTGAAGTTGTACGGCTGCCCGGGCGCCGGCGGATCGAGCGGCTCACCCGCGCTGAAGAGGCGCTTCTCGATGGTGGTATTCCAGCCGGGCGGAGAGCTTTGCGGGGCCGGATATTTTCGCATCTGGCCGACGCGTGAAATCTGCCCACAAAGAGCTTGGCCGAGGTTGGCGTGGTCGCCGGTCGTGAGGACGCCGCCAAACTTCGGTGCGGCCATGAACTGGTCCATCAAGGTGACCTCCGCGGGCGTGAGGCTCGCCCCCGAGTTGAACCCGAAGAACCAGATTTGATCGTATTTGTTCAGGATGTCGAGATCCGTGAGCTGCTTTGGCGTGCCCGGGAATATCGTGGCGGACGGGTCAGAGCCGTCGCGGCTGCAGAAGTCCACGCTAAACGAAACGTAGTAATAGGCGTGGCTCTCGAGCAGCGTCTTGACGTACGTCAGGCCCTCGAAGCCGCCGCCCGAAAGATGCACGGAGCCATCGACGTACATCAGAATCCGGCACGTGGCAGGCGTCGTCCACCACGGGTAGTGTGTTTTCCAGTCCGGAATTCGCCAACGCTCCTTGAACACGTTCGTCAGGTGTGGGCGCAGGGTGTCGCTCGGAAATTTTATCATCTGTGTCTCCTCGTGCTCGATACGGCCATGGGAGCGCGGCGCGCAGGGCACGCGTCGACACGCTCCCGCCCACCTCGCCAACGATGGAAACAACGCGCGATCGAACGGTTCTTCCCCAGAAATCGAATCGCGCGCGCGCAGGTCACCCGCGCGACCAGGCGGTCAAACGATCAGCAGCAGTGCTCGGTCCATTCGGCGCGGGTCTCGCCGATTTCTTTCTTCCAGATCGGGGCGCGGCTCTTCAAGCGATCGATCGCGGCGCGGCACGCCTCGAAGGCCAGCGCGCGGTGAGGTGCCGCGGCCGCGACGACCACGGCGGCATCGCCCACGGCCAGGGAGCGTGAAAACGGCAATATCCCAGGTGGCGGAGGCGACAGAATTTCACTATCTCGGACAAACGCTTGTAGCAGCCACGTGCAAATGTCCGGTTTGTGCCACAACTGGCCGGTTTTGAGGTGTCCACCGAGGGTGGGGTGCAGGCATACCCTGCGACGGAATCCTGACCATCACGGAGAATGCTGGTCGCCATGGGAACGTTCAAGACGGCGGGGATCCCTAACTCGCGGGCTACGATCTTGATCGGGTGTTCAGGTATTCAAGCCAGCTGATACGCGCCAGCGCATCCGGTGGCCACTGCCCTTTATCAAACGGGCTGCGAGACTTAGACTAGCTGCGCAGCTTCCCCGCGCGCGGCAACCGTCTGTCCAGACCTCGAAATCAGAGCCCCTGTCCACCCGACGGCACCTCACCTCTGCCACCTGCGCCCGCTGCGCCCCATATTTTCCCCCAAATTCCCCATCCCCTGCCCGAGACCCCAACCGCCTGTCTGCCCAATACCCCATTCGATCCTCCTATCCCCCGGGCGACGAGGCGATGGGCGAGTCCGACCCGCTGCTGGCGGGCCTGCTCGGGGCCGCGGTCACGGGGATGCCGCGGGCGGGACCTGCACAAAAGCGCGCGGCGTCACGGGCGTGGTGGCGCTGGACGCCGCCTTCTAATTTGGCGCCGCTACTGCCAGGTGTCGCGAGGCGCCCATCTCCTGTCGCTCGTTCGTGCGGAGAGCGGCGAAGCTGGACCACAACTCGAGCGCCCGTTCATGCCAACAACCCGCAGCACGGCTTCATCTTCGTGCCACTGGACCGATGGAAGCCCGGCCGTTGCCGCATTGACGAAATCTTCAGGGGGCTCAATGCGTTCACCGACAGTCAGAGTCGCGTTCTCCGTAGGTGACCTCGATCCCCGTGACCCCATTGAGGCCATTACAATTGAGGTAACGGCTGCCTCCTTGGGTCAAGTACACGCCAAGCGGACTTATCTCCACATAGCTTCCATTCGGCCCCGGTGCCGACAAGCAGTCGGCACACCTACTTTGTACGTTGGCGAAACTTCCACTTGTTGCCCACCTGACCAGCGGAAGTACGAGAACAGCCCCATTATTAACAACGATAAGTTGCGTGCAACCTGACGCGAATGCACCCGGGGGCACCTTACTTTCTGCTTCAACGCTGTAGTAGGACGCGCGATAGCTGGTAGGACCCATGCTGGCGCAGCTGCCACTTGCGCTACAGCTAAATTGCTCCGCCGCGACATTCTTGGGCACGAACACGGTTGCAACCAGAAAAAATGCAAACGGAAGCGCTTTGGTCATTTCGTCCTCCTGGATTCATTCTTGTATTGGTCCTGCCTGAGCCTCGCCGGAGAAGGCCGCTGACCCACCATAAAGAAGATACTCGACCCGAGCCTGCCGTCCGGGTAGAGGGCGAGCCCGGTTCGTCCCGCTCCGTGCTTCCAGGTCCGAAAGGGCGACTCTGGGTTCTGGAAGGAGTCTCCGGAGAATCGCTCGTATGCGGCCCGATCCTTGTAGATCACGGGGACCATGTACCCTTGGTAGTTGGCGAAGCGGGCTTTCTCCACCTGAATGTCGATGCCGTCCTGGGGCCGCCCGCGCAGCGCTTTGAGAAGGGCCGCCCTGGTTTCGATGATGGCGGCGTTCATCTGGTCTGTTCTTGTTTCCGAGAAGATCTTTTGCATCTCTTTGAGAATCGGCTCATTCTCCACCCGATCGAGCTGGTCCACACTCGGTTTGCCCCCGCCCACAGGCAGAACAAGAGTTCGGACCATGGGTGTGGGCGCCGTCGTTGGCGGCGCGGCATTGGCCTTTCTTGAGCTGGAGCACGCCGAAAGAACACTTCCCAGCGCCACGATGGGGACTGCATACAGGAACAGCGGTCGTTTCATTTCAGATTTCCTTTCCCAGAATTAGGGCAGAGTGCCCCAGTTGGCCCGAAAGTAGCTCTCGAGGTGCTCGCGTACCTCGTCGGTGATTGCAGTATCGAAGACCATGATCTCCGCGATATCGCCGTGATAACGGCTATCCGGGGCCTCCATTCTCCGCTCGTACCCGCGACCGATGAGACCGCTGATCTGATCGATTCCCACCCCAGGCTGGTTGGCCTGAAGCATTCCGTCGACGAAGAGACTCAATCCTGTGGTTGGGGAAAAAATGAAGAATGAGGCGCTCGGCTTGTCAGTAGAGGATGGCAAGACGTAAGATAGATCGCAATTATCGCCCCATGTGGTGGCGACCAAGCGCACCGTTTTCTGATATCCGAATACGATGCCCTTTCCAAGGTTGGGATTTATTCCACAGTTGATAGATTCCGGAAACGGCAGCTTCGAACCAATCATGTACCTCAACGGCTCGCGGCCCGTGCGCTGTTCGACGATCGCAACGGTGAAGGCGGTGCCAACCAAGCCGCCAAGATCGACCTCGAGGTGCTCTTCGTCCTCCATGCCTGTCGTGCGCGGAAACGTGACCACTCGGTTGTTGTTGATTTGGTTGGCGCTCGGCCCACAAAGCGGACCTAATTTACCGACCGCGGGACGTGCGTCGCGACCGCGATCCGAGAGGTCACGCCACGCCGACACGCGATTGACGTTGCCCTGGGGCAGGCAGTCGACGTTTCGATCGCCGCGCAGCCAAAGTTGAAGTGACGGTCCCGGCGTGAAGATAATACCGTCGCCGTCGGGTAGGACCGACGCGTCGGGATCGGGAGAGGCGTCCGCGCCGCCGAGGACCTCCACAGACTCCGGGACGTTTCCATCCGGGCGCACGTCGACGACCTCGTCATTCGGGCGACCATCGATTGGAATGCCGCGAACCTCTTCGGTCGAAAGGTCGGCCGCGGACCCGTCTGACGGGTGGTCACCGTCGTCTGTGTCAGCCGAACCGCCGTCCTGGTGCTCGCCAACCACGTCCGAATCGTTATCGTTGATGACTGGTGTATCGATGACGTCAGCCGCCGCGTCCGATTTTGAGACGACGGAGGGAGGTTTGCTGTCACCGCACCCCACAGCGAATAGCCACGCGCACAGGAGCGCAAAGTTGGAATGTCTCACCAGGCTAGGCCTCCACACACGAGAATAACGTACAAGCATCTTTTTCTTTCCCGATTGAATGGCTGAGATCAAAAGCATTTGAGGTCACCCCGACAATCGTGCCCGCCAATCCACAGAGCGACAGCGGTCCCGGCGACGGCCGCCGCAACCACGCCCACCGCCACCGGCCACCAGCGCGTCTTGCCAGACGTCCCAGCGTCCGCTGTGACCCCCGAAATCGGACCGCCGGCAGGCAAGAGGGGCGCCGGGGGCGAGGGTAGCTGCTGGTCCGCCGTCGTTGGCCGGCTAGCCGGGGGGACTATCGGCAGCGGGGCCGCCACAGATAGGCGCGGCGGTGCCAGTGGCTGCGCCAGTTGCACCAACGCGGGCGATAGCTTCTTCAACGCGGCGGCCTCTGCGGCGAGTTCCGCCTCGAGAATCGGAATCCGCTTCCGGGCCTCCACCAGATTGTTGCGAAGCTTGATCAAATCATGCTCGGGGGCATCTTCAGCCTCTTGCTCAAGCTGGTAGTAGGTGGCAAGGGCTGCGCTCTTATGGTTGGCGAGATCGTGTGCCAGCGCGAGATTCGAGAGCACGGTGACGGTCGGCAGCAGCAGGTACGCCCTGGTGTAGTGGTCGATCGCGTCGTCAAAGCGACGCGCTTCCAGCGCCGCCACGCCCTGTTTGAACAGAATTTCAGCGCGGGCTCGGGTGTCCCCCGCCTCTGCCACAGGCTCGGGTGCGACGGACGTCATCAAGAGCATCGAAATCGTCCACACGCTGAACATGCCCTTTCTCCTCCTCCCTGCCCCAGGCCTTTTCTTTACGTCGCTCCCGCGCATCATGACGTTTGCGAGCGAGGCGCGCAAGTATCACCTGTGCTAGCGTCCTCCCAGCCGAGGGAAATGAGCGTGCCCTGCCTCGACGAAGACGCGATCACAGACCTGCTGGCGGGCCGGCTACATCTGGACTCCGAACTCGAGGAGCATCTGACCCAATGCGCGCTGTGCCCGCGCCTGCTGGGCGCGGCGACCCTCACGGAACGGGCGACGAAACCCCTGGTGCCTTCAACTGGTGGATCTCCTTCCGTCGCGGGAACCAACGGTGCGCCTTCGGCGGCAGGCTGGAAACGTCCATCGCGCAACCGTCCGGCCCTGGAGCCGGGAATCGTTCTCAACGACACCTATGCGATTTCTCGACTGATCGGACGAGGTGGCATGGGGGAGGTTTACGAGGTCAGCCACGCGCGGCTATCGGGACGCTACGCAGTCAAAGTTTTACGCGCCGAGATCTCGGATGACGAAGGTCTCCTGTCGCGGTTCCGGCGGGAGGCGGTGATTTCGTCGTCGTTGCGCCACCCGCACATCATTCAAGTGTTCGACTTTGACCGCACCCCTGATGGCTGCGTGTACCTGGCGATGGAGTACCTCGACGGCCGGGATCTCGCCCAACTACTGCAATCTGAAGGGGCGCTGTCGGTCGATCGGACACTGTTCATCCTGGCGCAGGTTTCATCGGCCCTGACCGCCGCCCATCGTCGTGGCGTCGTCCATCGAGATCTGAAGCCTGAGAACATCTTCATCGTTCGCGACGAAGGTGAACCCCATGAACGCATCAAGCTGATGGACTTCGGACTCTCCAAATGGAGCAGCGCCGCGGTCGATAGCTCGATTAGTCTGTCGCGGGACCAAGCGCTCATCGGCACCCCGCGGTACATGGCGCCCGAACAGGCGCTGGGTCACAACCAGGAACTCACGGCGGCCACCGATCAGTTTGCCCTGGCGGCGATCGTCTATGAAATGTTGGGAGGCACGCCGGCGTTTGCGGGCAACACGCTGGCCCAGTTGCTGCATTCAATCGTTTACGAACGACCCAGCCTGGAGACGCTGCGGAAGCGCGGCGTGCCGCAAGGGCTGTGCGATGCCTTGTCGAAGGGCCTGGCGAAGTTGCCACAGGATCGTTTCGAGTCAGTCCAGGATTTCCATCGCGCCGTGTCCCTTTCTGCCGCGACCGAGGTCTCGACCCAGGCAGGACGTCCACCCCTTCGCACTATCGGCCTGCTGGGGCTGGTTGCCACGGCCGTCGTCCTGGCATCGGGGGGGGGCTTTACGGCATGGAACTCCGCGCGGCGCCCACGCGTGGCGAACATCTCGCGCGCGGTTGTTGCAGCCGTCGTCGACGCGGGCGCTGTCATGATGGCAGAAGAGCCTTCCGACGCGCGGACGCTGCAGGGTGATGGTGGGTCCCCAGTGCCATCCGGTCAGGTCGCGCCTCCAGAGGTTGCCCCCGTGCGGACGCGAGCGGTAAGGCCGCGCCGTGCGCAGGCGGTGCCTAATGCGGTGAGTTCCCCGGCGATCACGTCAAGGTCGGCAGCGGATCCTGTCGAGCCCAAGCGCGTGCCTGATGACATGGCCGCCAACCCTGCAGCGAAGGTCGATGGGCGCGCGTCGGGTGTCGAAATCATAAAGGAGTTTTGAGATCGCTATGGGAGCGCTCGCTGCTGAGTAGTCGGGTCACGCTTAGATCGAGCTGGCTGGTGACTAAGCGTGCTATCGATGGGACGTCAGCGACGCGGATGCCCAATTGCTGGCCCAATTCCCGCTGGGTCTCCTCCAGGATGGTTTCGCGGGCCTTTTGTACCCACCTGCTGACCGTAGATTCATCGACCTTCATCAGGAAAGCGATCCGTTGCAGGGTCAGCCCCGCCACATTGTAAAGGCGCAAGAGCATGCGTTGCCGGGAAGGCAGCCGCGCAAGACCGAGGATGAGCGCTTCCCTGAAAGCGTCGCGGTAGCGGGCCTTGAGGTACGCCAGCTCCGGGTCGAGATCGGGGAGCATCGGTTCGTCGCTGGCGCGGTCGACCGCACGTTGTCGGGCCGCCTCGCCTCGCAGAATCCCCAGCGCCTGTCGCTGCGCCGCCACGCCGACCCAGGTCGCCAGCGACGCACGCCCGCCGTATTTCAGAACCTGGGGCGGACCCCTGCTGGCAAGCAATAGGCGTTCATGCAGCGCCTGTCGGACCTCGTCCACCAGCGCCGGATCGTTGTCGACGGCATGGACCGCGCTGGTGATCGGTTCGAGGAAGCGGCGAACGAATAGCTCCGATGCACCGGGCATGCCATGGCCAACCGCACAGGCCAGGTAGAGATCCTCAGCATGTAGCTGGCCAAACACCGCCGCCGGGGTGGGCCACGCCGGGGCGAAGGTGCTGGCCAGTGCCGCGGCCGATGCGCCCAGATGCTCCGCGAAGACGGCAGGCGCCAGCACCACCGGCGCCCAGCGGGTCGCTGCCACCTGGTGAATGCCGAAAAGCGCGTCAGTCCAGCCGGAAGCCACCAGTTGATCCATTGCGGGGAACGCAGCGCCGCTGGTCGTGGCCAGGCTCTCAAGGAAGATCTCTCCGAGCATCGTCGTTTCCATGCGTGTCCTACCGTCGCCCGCATGCTACTGCCGCCACCCCCTCGCCGATACCCCCAACCCAGGGGTCGACGGTGTGGGCCTCCGCCACGGGGGGCTGGCCCCGTTTGACTGGTAGGGCCGTCACTTCGGCGCCCCCGGTCAGCGCAACGGCGCGTCGCTCGACGGCTGGCGCCAGAAGGATGCGCAGGTGTGCGCGGCTGCGCAGAAGGCGGGTGCCCACCGTGCCCTCCGAGATCCCGAGTCGCCGCGAGATCTGACGGTAGGAGAGTCCATGACTGAAAAGTTCAAAAACCTCGCGAAAGATCGGCAATAGCTGCACCACCGCCTGACGAATATCGGCGGCCGACAGGTCTTCCCAGGGGGCCTCTGGCTCTGACACGGACGCTTCCACATCACAACCGTCAAGCGACCAGCTTCGAAGATGCCTGTCCTGCCGCCACGAATCCACAACCAGGTTCGACATGATCCGCCGCAACCAGGCCCGAAGATTCGAATTGGGCTGAAACTTGTTCATGTTCTTGAGCGCGCGCTCAATGGTGGTCTGAGCCAGGTCCTCGACCTGGTCGGGTCTGACCATCTGTCGCGCCGCAGCCACGAGCTCGATACGGCGAGCGGCAATGTTGCTAGCGAGGCTGGCGGGGCTGGCATCCGGACGGCAAGCGGGGAGGGGCATGGGAACCTCCGTAAGGAAATCGACAGCGACTATCGCTGCCCATGGTTTCGATGTGCCCCGCGGCCGGGCTTGCACAAAAAGAGAAAAAACCATGGTCGGCCGGGAAGAACGACGACAATGGCGTTCAAGCTCATGTCTCGGTACGCTCCAGTAGTCGCCGGGCCGCAGGATGGATATTCAGATCGATGACAACGTTGGGATGAGGGCGCTCCTGATAGGGAGCCGGGCCGGCTTGCTCGTGGCCATGATGGCCGGTTGTACGGACTACGTCTTGGTGACTCTGGTTCTCCCTGACGTCAAATACGACAAGATAGCCCTGGATAAGAAGGTGGATGGCCTCGTTGTTGCGAGTTTCCAGAGGCCGGCGGATGGTGGCACGATCCATAGCCTCGACCTTTCGATGCCCGACCACGGGAAGGTGAGTCTGCTTGCCCGGGCCTACTGGACGACGGCCTTGGTCGCCGAGGGTGAGCTCGAGGTCATCCGGGGCGCCAACGAACAGAGGCTGAAGCTCGAACCCTGCGAACGGCCACTCGACGCCGCCTCGGCCGGTCCCTGTCGTCCGGCTTCCACTGGGGAGCCTGCCCCGGACGCAGGCGCTGACGGGGGTAGCGATCTCCGCCCCGATGGGAACTCCACCGAGGGTGCCGGGCCGGTTTGCTACCCCCAAGCCCTCCCAGACGACCGACCCATCGGCGGCCTGCCGCCCCCAGTGTCGAGCTCAGAGGGTTGTCGGACCTATTGCGAAGCGGTGCATGCGAACTGCATCAGCGCAGCTTTCTACAACAACAGCATTGATGAATGCCTCTACGCCTGCTCTTTACTCAACTGGAACGCGACCTCGAGCACCGGTGATACGCTCAAGTGCCGGCTCAACTTTGCGCAGGCTGCGGCTACAGCGACTACGGACTTTGACCACCTCCGGTTCTGTCGGTTTGCCATGCCGAACGGGTCGCCGGGGTGCGGTACGCAGTGTGACGTCTATTGCCGCATGGGTTCGGTCGTCTGCCAGCCCTATTTCCCCAAGGAAGCCGATTGCCTGAATGCCTGTAACAGCCTGGTAGCGTCGGGCATGGCGGCAAACCCCGACATTCCTGCCCCAGCGTTGGCGTGCCGGCTCTTCTATCTGGAGAAGGCCATCTTCAACCAGCAATTGTGCGGCTGGGCAGCACCGAACATGACGTGCCCCGGCCCGGATCCCGGCTGCAATGCGGTCGTCTTCTAAATAGCGACTCGGACTGCTGCCGACTTTCAGTATGAAAAGCGGCGGATCGACACGTTCATCACCAGGCCCAGGGCGGCCATCACCGTGAGGACGCTGGATCGGGTTGTTTGGCGATCAAGAGGACCGGCGCGCTGACCAGGGCCACGGGGATGGCCAGGTGGCGGAAGCTGCGCCTCTGGCGGGAGTAATGGACGGGACCGGCCACGCCGCGCCGTGGCGCGCCTGCTAGTTCCGATCGGAGGACGGGGATGCCAGCGCGGAGGTCCCGCCGGGAACGGCCTTGGGTTTGCGCGGCCGGGGCAGGTCAAAGAGGGTCATCTTGTCCACCAACGTCCGCCGGGAGATCTCCAGCAGTGCAGCGGCCCGGGTCTGATTCCCTGCGCAGCGGGAGAGCGCGCCCGTGATGCTCTCGCGAGTCACTGGCGCCCGCGGCCTATCCTCGCTCCCCGCGCCGCCGCTCGAGGGCACCTCGACCTGGCGCTCACCCCGTATGCCGTCTCCCCCATGGTGCTGGAAGGGCAAAGGCATGGCGGACTGTTCGAGAAGGAGGTGCTCCGGTTCGATGGTGTCCGTTTCGCAGAGCACCATGGCGCGATCCATGACGTTTCGCAGTTCACGGATGTTGCCTGGCCAGTGATGCTCCCGCAAAGCTCGCATCGCGGCCGGCGAAAGCATCGGGGTAGACATCCCCTCGCGACTGCTCGCTTCACTCAAGAAGACTTCCGCCAGGGTCGCTACCTCGGCGGGTCGATTGCGCAAGGGAGGCAACACCAGGCGTATCCCGTCCAGGCGGAACAGCAGGTCCGCGCGAAACCTTCCCTCCTCGACCTCCCGATCCAGATCGCGGTTGGTCGCTGCCACGAAGCGGACATCCAGGGCGCGTTCCCTGGTGGACCCCAGGCGTTGCACCGTTCGTGTCTCCAGGACCCGCAGCAGTTTGACCTGTGCGGACAGGGGCAGCTCACCCACCTCGTCGAGAAAGACGGTTCCGCCGTCCGCGGCCTCGAACAGTCCGGGTTTGTCCTGCACGGCTCCGGTAAAGGCTCCGCGCTCGTAGCCAAAGAGCTGACTCTCGATGAGGGTGGGGCACAATCCGGCGCAATCGATGGCCACCATGGGGGCCGCCGCGCGTGGCGATTGCCGGTGAATCCTCTGCGCCAGCACCTCTTTTCCGACGCCTGTCTCACCCAGGATGAGCACGGTGACTCGAAAACACGCCGCCCGATCCACCATCCGCTCAATCTGCTCGCGAGACAGGCCAGCGGCAGGACCGGCTTGGCTCGACAAGGGAGCGATCATCGCGCGTAAGATCTGGCGCTCCCGCGGCAGACCGTCGCCGGTCCGGCCCTGATGGTCAGGGCCGCCATCGCGGTCGCCACTTGCCCCCGGGGAAAGCTGAAGCAGCCTGGAGGATTCGAGAGATCGTACTTGGTTCATTGAGCGTGTCCTCTTCGTTTGGGAGATGCCCACAGAACGGAGCGCGCGGGGAATCTTCCTGGGCTTCGCGAATAGCTGGCGACGGCCGATCGGCGGCTGCCTTACACCGATCCCATGAAGGCGACCCAACCGATGCGCGAAGAGGGTTCCCCGTGGACGCTACCTGGTTCCGGCCGCGGTTGCGCGGGTATGCGCAACCGCTAGAGAGCGGCATTCGGCAGAGAGGCGGGTGGGCTCGGGGGCGGGGGGGGAGATAGGGCGGGAGCGGCAGAGGATCCAGGTGTCGTCGTGTGGGCCGAGGGCAAAGCACCGGGGGCGGAGGTGCCGCAATCGCCGAAGGGAGGACCCGATAGGCCTGAGTGGTTCAGGCCGCTACGAAGGCACAAAGGGCGGCGGGGGCGGCAGCGATCTCCGGCGGGGCGACGTACCAGCGGCGGCAGCCAGAGGCGACCCCGCTTTACCGAGTGCTCCAAGAGCACTTGGCCACGTTCGAGCAGCACTGGAGCGACGAGGGCGAAGGACGAACACTCCCCCGCTTCGTTATGGACGAGCTGCGGGGGTTTCTGTCGTGCGGCGTCCTGGCTCGGGGCTTTGCGCATCTCTATTGCGATACCTGCCGGGAGCATCACCTGGTGGCCTTCTGTTGCAAAGGGAGCGGGTTCTGTCCGTCGTGCCTGGGCCGGCGTATGCACGCCGGTCGCCAACGACCACCTGCGGATGTTGTCCGACGGCTTGGTCAGGGTCGAACTCAAGCGCCCCTGGTCGGACGGCACCACCGAGATCGCGCTCCCCCCTACCGCATTCGCTCGCCTCGCCGCCTTGGTGCCACCGCCCCGCCGCCACGTCACCCGTTACTTCGGCGTGCTGTCGTCGCACAGCAAGCTCCGTCCCAATATCGTGCCGTCGCCTCTCGGTACCGCTCCTGCCGCCGAGCCGCACACCAAAGCAAACCCCGACCGGGTGAGCCGCCGTCGCCGGTATATCCCCTGGGCTGAACTTCTGCGGCGAACCTTCGCGATCGACGTCGTCTGCCAAGGCTGCGGCGGCAACTTGCGCCTGATAGCCCTGGTCAAGGCTGAGGACACCATCAGGAAGATTCTAACGCGCTGGGCCTCCCCGCCGAGCCGCCTCTGGTTTCGGCCGCCCGTCCGCCACCGCAGCGGACCCTGTGGACGTGACCACCCACCACCACCCTCGACCTCACCTCGCAACCAGCTCTCCCCGCGCAGCTTCCCCGCGCGCGGCAGCCGTCTGTCCAGACCTCGAAAACAGAGCCCTGTCCACCCGACGGCACCTCACCTCTGCCACCTGCGCCCGCTGCGCCCCATATTTTCCCCCAAATTCCCCATCCCCTGCCCGAGACCCCAACCGCCTGTCTGCCCAATACCCCGTTCGATCCTCCTATCCCCTGGAGGCGCCGCCCACCAACCACCGGGCGTGAACAGAAATTCCCGAGAGGTTACCGCCAGGCACGGGGCCGGGAAGCGAGCGATGGCCTCGCGTCCTCTGGCCGAAAACGGGCACCAGGCTGCCTGGCGGTGCGTCGACAGTCTTGCACGCGCAGCTCCTGGACAACCAGGCGTGATCCGCGATAATCCCAGGCCATCTCGCCACATCAACATTAGATTAGACACAGCATTTGCAACGGGAGCACAGCCTATGTCCTTGACAATACGTTCGTCCATGCGGTCGCGACTGGTGTCACTCAGCCAAACCTGTTTGTTCCGCCTCCGGCTACCCGTGCGGCTGCTCGCAATCTTGCCGCTGGCGTCCACGCTGCTTCTGGCGCCCGCGTGTTCCGACAAGAAGAATGCGGAGCCTTCAGACGCGGCGGCGGCCGGCGACTCCAATCCGTCAACCGACGCAGGCGCGGGTGGGGGGGCTTTGACGTTCGTTC
>JBDSME010000287.1:0-9029 GCA_039916065.1 Polyangia bacterium | reverse complement strand
GCCGTGACGGCGCTGGGCGCGAAGATGGGCCTGGTGCTGTTCTGGGGTTTCGTGGTGGGGATCCCCACCGCGGTGATCGCCGGGCCGATGTTTGCGCGCCTGGCGGTGAAACGGGTCGCCGCGTCCCCGCCTCCCATCGCCATGAAGACCGCCGAGCTCCCGGCGACTTTTCGCGCACCCGGCTTCGGCTTGACGCTGTTCTCCATTCTGCTGCCCGTGGGCCTGATGCTGGTGGCCACGCTGGCGGAGCTGACCCTGCCGCCCGCCCATCGGCTGCGCGCGACGGCGTTGTTCGTGGGGAATCCCACCATCGCCCTCCTGATCTCGGTGCTGTTCGCCGCGTGGGCTTTCGGGACGCGCTGCGGGTACTCGCGCGCCAAGGTGTTGAAGTTCACCGAGGAGTGCATCGCCACCATGGGGATGACGCTGTTGATCGTGGGCGGCGGTGGCGGCTTTGCGCGGGTGCTGCGCGACGCCGGTGTCGCCGAGGCCATCGGGCGCGGCGGTGAGGCCATGCACTTGCCTCCGATCCTTTACGGATGGCTCTTGTCGGCATTCATCCGGGTGGCCACTGGATCGGCGACGGTGGCCATCACCACGGCTTCGGGCCTGCTGGTGCCGGTGCTGGTCTTGCACCCCGAGTTGTCGGCCAACCAGGTGGCGCTGATCGTCGTCGCCCTCGGGTTCGGATCGATGTTCCTGTCGCACCTCAACGACGCGGGGTTCTGGATCGTGAAGGATTTTCTGGGGCTGAGCGTGGGCCAGACCCTGCGCACCTGGACAGTCTGCGAAACCATCGTGGGCGTGGCAGGCATGTTGCTGTCGGTGCTGGCGTTTTATGCCGTCGCGCCCTGAGTGATCGGCCGACGGCAACGTGAAGAAGCGCCGCGCTGCGACCATCGCCGGTGGACCAATCGACAAGCGTTCCAAGCGCGCGGCAGCGGATCGCGCGGCAGCAGACATTTGGACCTCAGGTGACGACGCGCAGTTGTTGCCGGCGCTCGAGCTCCTGCAGCGCCGCCGTGAGCCCTACGGTGAAGTCATCGCGGGGATCGTCACCGACATCCTGGCGCGCTTTTCCCCGCCGTCGGGCAAGCCCATCGTCGAGATCGGCGCCGGCATTGGACAGCTCAGGTCCTGGATGTCCGGCCCCCATCGCGCTGCCACCATCCACACCGATCCCGCGCTGCCGGCGCTGCAGGCCCTGCGATCGGCGAACCCTCACGCCCGGGCGATGGCCGCTTCGGCGCTGGCCCTTCCCTTCGCGAACGGGGCGTGCGGCGCCGTCCTTGCGCTGTGCGTTTTCGATGCCATCGCCGAGGCCGACCAACCCGCGGTGGCCCGTGAGCTGGCGCGCGTCCTCCCCCCGGGGGGACGCTTCATCCATTTTCTCGACATGGCCACTCTGCTGGATGCGCCGTTCAGAAAGCTCGCCGCCGCCGGAATGGTTCCCCTCCCCAACGTGTTCAGCGATCCCGGCGACGAGGAATGGCCTCTCGACATCTACCTCGTCAAGCGTGAATGGCTGGCGGGGTTGCTGGATTTCGCGGTGCGCACCGGGCATCCACTGGCCGCGGCGTTCGGACCGTTCTTCGCCGCTTTTCTCAAGGCGCCCCCGGCGTTCGACGTTCGTGTCGCCACCGACCTGTTCAAGGCGCTGGCCTCCGACGGCGCCCGGAGGCAGGCGCTGGCGACCCTGCTCGGGTCAGCCAGTCGCCTGGCGGCACAGTGGGGACACCCGCCGGTGGAGCTGGTGGCATTTCACTCGGGCAGGTATCTGGCCAGCGTCCTGCAAACCACCTTCGCCAACGATGGCGCTTTTGACGTGCGCATGTGCGAACTCCGAACGCACCTCATCCGGACCACCGTCCCCGCCAGCGACAGCTCGCCCCTGTACCGAAGTCTCTGCCTCGGCCATCAGCGCGTTATGGAACGACTGCCCGCCCGGATGCTGACCTCCCCGCCGCCAGAAGAGACGCCGGCCGCCTCCGTCACACCCCAGACGCTGACAGCGCGAACGAATATGACGGAAGCTGGCGTACTTATTTTTGTCGCTGAACGCAAGTAAACACCGCCCAGATGTCGGGGGGCCACCCCGGCCCGACGTTGCGGACCCGTGAGTGTTCGATGTCGCTGTCGCCCCAACTCTTTCGCTGTCTTAGCGGCGCCCAGCCAGTAAGGGCACCGGGTGTCCAAAGGATGGGCCGGTAACAGGGCGGTCTGCTACTGTTTGTCACCTGGTGGATTTGTGCCGCAACGTGGGCGTACCTCCATCAAAATAGAGCAGTGAAAAATTTCGTGGGTTGGATAACTCGAAGATGAGGCGCGCATGAAGGCAGCGGGGGAACCCAGCAGAATGTCGTTCGGGCAGGGGACCGTCCTGGGCCTGCTCTTGGCCGTGGCGTTGCCGGCCGGCTTGTCAGCCTGTGCGCCAGCGCCGGACGGCGTGGCCTCCACCGCTACCGGCGGAGTTCCCGGAGCCAGCGGAGGCGGTACCCCGGGCGGCGGAACCAACGGTAGCGGCGGTACCGGGGGTGCCAACACCGGCACGGGCGGCGGCGCCTCGGGCTCGGGCGGTGCTGGAAGCGTCAAGGTGTTTCCGGTGGGGGGCCCCGGCCCCCAGACCGTTCCCATCCGCCGGCTCACCATCAGCGAGTACACCGCCTCGGTGACCGACCTCTTTCCGGGAATCACCCTGCCGACGCTGGCCTTCGACAACAGCACCGAGACTCAGGTGTTGGGCTATTTCAACATCTCCAGCTCGCAGAACAGCACCGCCATCCTCGCCGAGCAGCAGGTGGCGGCATCGGCCAGCATCGCGAAGGCGGCGACCGCGAACCCCGCCACCCTTACGGGATGCGCGGCCACCACCACTTCGGCCGCCGCCGCGCAGCTCGCCTGCGCGCAGCCGTACCTCTACGGCCTCGCCAAGCGCGCCTACCGCCGGCCTGTTACCACCGCCGAACAGACGGCGCTGACCACCCTGTTCACCGCAGACCAGACGGCGGTGGACTACCCGACCCGTCTCAGCCTTGCGGTCCAGGCCATTCTGCTGTCCCCTAAGTTCCTGTTCCGTCCTGAGCTGGGCGCCACCTTGACGGCCGGCGTAGGGCCACTGACCCCGTGGGAGACGGCGACCCGCCTTTCTTACTTCCTGACCGGCTCCATGCCCGACAACACGCTGACGGCGGCCGCCGACAACAACACTCTGGCCACCCCAGCGCAGGTGGTAGAGCAGACGAAACGACTGCTGGCGACCCCTCGTGCCCAGACCAACCTGGTCAACTTCCATACCCAATGGCTGGGAATCGGTCGCGTTAACGCCCTGAGCAAGAGCGCCACCGTCTATCCGTCGTTCACCACCTCCACCGCCCTCTACATGGGCATGGAGACGCGCGCTTTTCTACAGAACGTGGTGTTCAACCAGTCCGGCACGTTCGGTGACCTCTTCACGGCGAACTACTCGTTCGTGAATGCCGCCATGGCGACCTTCTACGGCGTCAAGGCGCCGGCCACTGACTGGGGGCGCGTCGACCTGAATCCGGCCCAACGGCAGGGTCTGCTGACCCAGCCTGCCTTGCTGGCGACGATGGCCAAGGACGACAACACCGATCCGGTGCGCCGCGGAAAGTTCGTGCTGAATCAAATTCTCTGCCGGTCCATCGCCTCGCCGTCCGCGGCCCTCGTGGCGATGTTTCCGCCGATGGATCTCAGCAAGACCGCCCGTGACCGCTTCACCGCGCACCGCGCCTCCGTCGCGTGCGCCAGCTGTCACAACGTGCTCGATCCTCTGGGTCTGCCGTTCGAGCACTACGACGGCATCGGGCAGTGGCGGGACAACGACCGGGGCATGACCCTGGACGTGACGGGGGCCGTCGACGGCGTCCCCCTCGACGGCATCCCCGCCATGGAGAACCTGCTGGCCAGCAAACCCGAGGCGGCGTCCTGTTACTTGACCCAGGAGTTCATGTTCGCGCTCGGCAAGCTGAAAGCCGATGTCGATCAAGACCTCATCGATTTCCTGACCCAGAAATTTGGTCGCAACACCAAGATCGTCGATTCGGTCGTGAACCTCGTGCAGAGCGACGGCTTTCGGTTGATGAGGAGTGCACAATGATGCGGCGTTCGATCCCCCGTCGGCTTTCCCGCCGGACCTTGCTACGCGGCGCCGTGGGAGGCGTGGCCCTGCCCTTGATGGAGGCCATGATGCCGAAGCGGCTGCGCGCGCAGACGGCCATGGCGCCCAAACGATTCGGGGTGATGTTCAGTCCCTGCGGCACCATCCCGGAGAGCTGGCGCTCCACCGGGAACAATCCGACGGTGGCCGCCCCCACGCCCACCAATCCCGCCATCTCCACGAATTTCACGCTGTCCCCGGTACTGGCGCCCCTGCAGCCGTACCAGTCCGACATCATCGTGTTGCGCGGCGTGAACATGGAGACCACGCAGCCCCAGTACGGCCCCGTCGCCAACGTCCACGACCAGGGCATGACCCATCAGTTGACCGCGATCGGCCTGGTCAAGGGACCGGCGGGCGCCGGACGCGCCAACCACTTCCTGGACGGGTCCGCGGGTGGTCCGTCCATCGACCAGCACCTGGCGCAGAGCATCGGCAAGACCACGCTGCTGCCGTCGCTGCAACTCGGGGTCGAGACCTCGTCCACCTTCCTGGAGCCGATGGTCACCCGGATGTGCTACGGCAAAGTGATGCCGACGGTCGTTAACGGGACCATGTACCCGCTGGCATCGGTGGTTCCTTCCGTTGATGACCCGGTCGCCATCTACACGCGTCTGTTCGGCACCGCCACCATGGGCACGAGCGATCAGATCACCCGGGCCCTGATGAGCAAGAAGTCGGTCCTCGATTTCGTGATGAACGACTACACCGATCTGCAGGGCCGCCTGGGCAGCGCCGACAAGGGCAAGCTTGATCAACACCTGACCAACATCCGCGACATCGAAAAGCAGCTGAGCCAGATGATCTCCACACCAGGTGGCGGCGGCACCTGCCCGGGGCGGACCAGCATCACGCCGATGACGCCCGCCCGCACCCAGTGTCTGCGTGATCAGGATTTGCGTACGCCCGCCGAGCTGATGAACCAGACGCCCAACTACTGCGTCACCGATTACACGGGCATTGGCAAGATGCAGCTTGACCTCATGGTGCTCGCGTTGACCTGCGATCTCACCCGGGTGGCCACCATGCAATGGTCAACGGGGGAGAGCACGGTCATTCACACCTGGCTCAGTCAGGCCATCCAGTTCATGGGGACCAAGGAACACCACATGTTGACCCACAACGAATCCCCCGCCGCGACGAAAGACGGTTCGAAGGTCAGCGTTGAAAATCAGGGCATCATCCGCGGGGACCTGGCCCACATCCACAACTGGTACGCCACCCAGTTCGCCTACTTGATCGGCAAGCTGAAGGCAGTGAAAGAGGGCGACGGGACCTTGCTGGACAACACGTTGATGTTCTGGAGCAACGAGCTGGGGGTGGGCGGCACGCACGAGTACTCGAACGTGCCTTATGTGTTGGCGGGCAAGATGTTCACCCCGGGGCGGTACATCGACTTCCTCGGCAACAAGACCGCCGCCCTCGGTACGTCGGCGGGCGTGGTGGGCTCGGGACCACCGCACAACCAGCTGTTCGTGAGCTTCCTGCAGAAGCTCGGTGTCAACGAAACCACCTTCGGCGACAAGCGCTTTACGGGACCGCTTCCCGGGCTGTGACAGGGTTTCGGCGGGCCGCCGTGCAGCCCCGATCGCGGCCCAGTAAGAAGGCCGGCTCGCTTTCGGCTCGAGAACGAGCCGAGCCGTGCCCTGCCCTCCCCTGCTCCGCCTACGGGCCAAGCTTCTGACAGGCGGCGCTGCAGGTGGTCTGGTCAGGCGGATCGCACTGCTCGCCGCGCTCCACCTTGCCGTTGCCACAGACCACGCGTTCGAGCACCAGGGTGCGGACACCCGCCATGTCCATGATGCTGGCGCGGTTGTGGCCCCACATGGTCATGCGGTCGCCCTGCACGCAGTAGTCCACCTGGGATGGCAGGACCATGTTGGAGGCGTAGAACGTCATTATGTTCCCCTCGGCCCCTTCTCGACGCACCCACTTGCCGCTGAGATTCGAACCGGCGGCATCCGCCTCGACGGTGTAGGCGCATAGACAGCCCTGCTCCGGGGTGGGGGTGCAACTGGTCTCCTTGACGCCCCCCAGGCCGGTTCCGAACGACGCGAAGTCGGCGCCAAACCTGTCGCAGTCCGGCGCATAGCCCAGTCTGGTCAGGCAAGTCTTCGAGAACTCGATACTGGTGCGATCGCTGCTGGTCACCAGCGCACCGTAGGTTCCGGTTGTGTGAGCCTGATCGGTCCCCTGAAGGACGATGTAGGCCCCGAGCAGGCGGGGCGGATTCCGGGGCAGGTTCAGAAACGAGATCCCGGCGGCTCCGTACGCCAAATCGGCGCACCAGTCGGTAGAGGTCGGCTCGGGCGGCGCCTGTCCCGTGGACACTATTGGCTGCCCCCGGTAGGTCCGCTTTGCGATGGCCATATCTTGCAGCGCGGGATCCTGACAGGACTCCACCTCCGTCCACTGCCCCGCGGGATCCCCGCCACAGATGTTCCCTGTCTCGGCGCAAGCATCCACCGGCTTGCAGCCAACACCAGCCACCGCCAGCCACGGTCCCACCGCGACGGCGACGCCGAACGTGACGGCCCGCCGCCGGAGCCTGGACCAGCCCGCACGCCGAATTGAAGGCCGGTCGTCCCCAGGGTTCAACGGGATCGCTGTCCCCTGGCATTCATTAGCCCCACCCATGACCGGGTCCATCATCTCCCTAGAAGAACAGCCGGAACCCGATTTCGCTGCGGTAATTGCGGCTCTTCAGATGGGGTCCGCTGAACGGAAAGTCGCCAAAGGTCTGCTCGGTGACCTGGCCCGACAACGCGACCTGCACCGCCGGTGTCACGGCAAAGAACAGGTTTCCGTCGGCGTAGTCCTGACGAATGAACACTCCGCCGCGGCTGGCCTCCGGCGTCAGTTTGAGAATGTTCTTCGATTCCAGGTGCGACGCCGTGAGGGACAGCCACACCCGACCTCCGTCGATGGGCAAGTAGTACTGCAGGCCCACCACCGCCGACAACCAGTCGATGGTCTTCAGATTTCCGTCGGCGTCGTAGGTCACGATGCCACTGTCGATGTTCGGGTTGTAAATCGGGGGCGGCACCTGGCCCCCGCTGGGATCGGGCAGCAGCGGGAACAGCGCGCCGCCGGTCAAACCGGTGTACAGATCGGAGATGCCGGTGCCCAGCGACCCCTGCGCGGTGATCGACAGGGCGTTGCTGCGGTCGGTAGCGCTGCGCGTGGGAATGATGGGCAGAAACAGGTTGCCAGCCACGCCCCAGCCGTAGGCGACGCGAGCACCGCCGGGGTTGGTCAGGAACTCGGCGACCGCGAAGCGACGCCCCACCCCGGAAACGCCGATCGACAGCGGCATCACCATGGGCTGGCCGAATCCCTGGGCAGTGGCGCCTCTCCACGCTTCGATGGCCAGCTTCAGACCGGCCTGAACGTCGGGAACCTCGCCGTCGCGCTGCACCGGCCGCACCGCGGCCACCGCCAGATCAACCTTCACCGCCGATCCCGACCCGCCCAACGTCCTGGACAGGCGAATCTGCGGATTGCGGTGGTAGATCTCGCCCCCTACCCCCAAAAAGGCCAGGCTGGTCTGGTAGAAGCCCGCCCCGCCCCAGCCAAACAGTTCGTGGTACTGGCCCACCAGCAGGTCCACGACCGGCGTATCCAGCTTCAGATAGAACAGGCGCAAGCGGATGGACGGGGTGGTGAACACCGTCTGCTCCGTCGCGTCGGAGGGCTGAATTCCGAAGAAGTCGACCTCGACCTGCCCGCTGGTCTTGATCGACCCGAACTGCGGCGCCGCAATGCGGACCCCCACCTGCGAGTTGTTCACCGTCATCTGCGAGCGCGCGTGGGTGGCGGCGTAGGTTCCGGGCCGCGCCAGCTTGGTGTTGTTCGCCGCGGGTCCGAAGCTCTGGGTGGTGTCATGCATGCCGTTCAGCTCGATGAAGCCGTAGAACGACTTCTCCCAGCCGGTGGCATCTTTGGTGACCGCGGCGGACGCAGGCGGCGCCGGGGATCGTTCTGCCGTCGCGGGGCCGGGCTCCTCCGTCGCTTCCTCGGCGAAGGCCTGGCCCGCGGCCAACCAGATTGCGCAGATCGCCGCACCAACTACGCTGCTCAGCTTGATGTTGTTCATGTCAATCTTGGCCCGTCTCTTGTCCGTGCTGGTCCGTCACTGCTTCACCAGCTCGAGCGTTCGCATGCCGGCCTGATTCAACAAGGACGTCTGGGCGCGCCCCCACAGCGTCATTCCACCCCCGCCGACGCAATAGTCAGCCTGGGAGGGGAGCATCTTGGACGTGTCGGAATGGGTCAGCACGGTCCCGGTCTTGGTCCAGCGCCCGGTGAGCGCACCCGCGAAAGCGACATCGTAAGTGCAGTGACAACCGGTGGCCGCCGCGTCCCCGGCACAGGCGATGTTCTGATACGAGAAGTAGAATTGGCAGACGCCCGGCTCGGACAGGGTGTCGGCGCAAGGGACGCCAGGATCGGTCAGCTTCACGGCCGCGAAGTCACGCAACTGCGTGGCCACCTGGTCACACGTTGGACTGGCGCCGGAGCGTTGCAAGCAGGCCACCGACAGGTCAATGTCACCCCGCCCGCTGGTGTTGATGACCGCCTGGTAGGACCCGAGCCGCTGTTCGGCATCCTCGCTGAGGTAGTTGATGTGTCCGCCCGCGGGAGACAGCGTGTCATGCGGGAAAAGGAAGCTGGTCACCGCGGTGGGGCCGATGAACAGCGAGGAACACCAGTCGCTGGTGGTCATGGTCGGTCGGGGTTGCCGGGCCATCTCCGCCGCCTGCCCCAGATAAGTCACCGGCACCGGAGGGGCATAGACCGGCACCCGACACGCGGCGGCGATGTTCCAGTTGCCAACGGGATTTCCGCCGCA
>JBDSME010000286.1:0-5835 GCA_039916065.1 Polyangia bacterium | reverse complement strand
CTGACCGTCACGGGGGACACCACCGGCCTGACGCTGGCGGTCACCCAGAATGCCAGCAACGCCGTGTTCAAGGTGGACGACCTGGACATCGAGAGTCAATCGAACGAGGTCAGCTCGGCCATCCCCGGTGTCACCCTCTCCATCAGGGCCCAGCAACCAGTGGCGAGCGACCTGGTGATCTCGCGTGACTCGGCCAGCAGCGCCACCAACGTCCAGGGGTTCATCGACTCTTACAACGCCATCGCCAAGGTGCTGACCAAGTCGTTGCGACCCGACCCGAAGGGCGGCGCCAACACCGGTGACACGCTGGACGGCACCATCGTGCTGGACCTGCAGCGCCGGATGCACAGCCTGCTCTCGACCCCGGCGGTGGTCACCGGCACCTATCGCACCCTGGCCGATATAGGCGTGAAGCTGCAAAGCGACGGCACGCTGCTGCTGGACAAGGCCGCCATGACGGCAGCCGTCAATACGGATGCCGCCGCCGTCGACGCCATCTTTTCGACCAGCACCACGGGACTCGCCGCGCAGGCGACCAAGCTGCAGACCACCTACACCGACGTGGTCAGCGGTCAGCTGATTCAGCGGCAGTCGTCCATCACCAAGACCATCGCCGACATGAAGGTCTCCGACGAGAAGCGGACTCGCAGCGTGGCGGCCTTCAAGGACAACCTGCAACGCCGATTCGCGCACATGGAGTCGCTGATGTCCAGCTACAACTCCATCGGAAACTACATCACCAATTCTTCCATCATGAACCCCCAAAAGGTGAACAGATGAGCGCCGCCCACCGCTACGCCGACGTTCGCAACACCACCGCTTCCAAGGAACGGCTCATGGTCATGCTGTTCGAGGCTGCGCTGCGCCACATGCGCACGGCGGCCCGGCATCTGGAGCACAAGGATCGGAAGGCGGCGGCGCCGTTGATCGAAAAGGCTTGCCAGATCGTCCTGGAGCTCCAGTCGACGCTGAAGCCGGAAGTGGCCCCCAAGCTGACGCAGAGCCTGATCGAGATCTACACCTTCACCGCGGCCCGGCTCTGTCGCGCCAATATCACCGGGCAGGTCAAGGATCTGCGGGACGCGGAGAAGGCTTTCGCGCCCATCGTGGACGGCTTCGTCCAGGCGGTCGCGGCGCTGGGTCCCAACGGCGCACCAGCGGCGGCGCTCCCGGTGGCGCAGGCGGCTGACCGTGGCGCAAGCGGCACCCGCCCGTCCGCACCCAACCCGATCGCGTCGACCAGGACCGGCGGTCCGACTGCTGGCGCGCCGGGCAAGGTCGCCTCTGCCCCGCTGGTCGCTGTTGCTTCGCCGCCCGTGTCGAGTGCGCAGCCCGCAAAGGCGCCGGTCGTTGTCTCCGGTCTGGTCGCCAGCCGTTATCCCCGGGTCGCGAGATAGCCGCGGGACCGTGATGAACCCCACCAGTGCCTACCAAGCCCTGACCGAGATCCTGACCTGCGCCGAGGTCGCGCTGGGAAAGGGAGACACCGAAGCCGCCGCCGTGGCGATGCAGAGCGGCGCCGAGCTGTGTGCGCGATTGGAGTCCGCCGATCTGATCGTCACACCGTCGGAGATGGCGGCGCTGAAGGACCGATTCGATCGTTGCGGCGTCGAGCTAGAACGACTGACGCGTGAACTCCAGAGCGACAGCGCCAGGGGGGAGAACCTGCGGCGCGGCGTGGCCTCTTACGAAGCGCAGCGCTGAGCAGCCCTTCGTGAGCCGCCCCCTCAAGGGTGGGAGGGAGCCGCCGATGTATCTTCGGCATGGCGTCGCTTGGCCTGGGTGTGGCAATGGACAGGGCGTTCTGGCGCGAGCTGGCCCCAGAGCTATCGGTGGAAAGCAGCGGTGCGGCAGCCCTGGTTGCCGCACCGGACTGGGGCGAGCTGGCCGCCGTGATGAGGCACGAGGGGTACGTCAATGTGCCCGGCGTGCTGCCCCTCGAGTATGTCAACCGAATTGGTCGGGTGATCCAGCGCCTCGACGCCCAGGGCATTCCCCTCCCTTTCGCTTTTGTGTACGACGAGCTCTGGCGCGCTTTCCAGGAGATCACCGGTTTCATCCAGGCGTTGCTGGGGCCCGGGTATCTCGCCCTGCCGGACTTCTGGGTCTGGTGCGTGCAGGCCTCCGAGGCGGCCGCCGGCTGGGGCCCTCACCGGGACCGCCCCCGGGAGACGTTGAGTCGCGAGAACGACCCCTACTCGCTCACGGTCTGGCTCCCCTTCTCCGACGCCAACCCGCTGAACGGCTGCATGTACGTATTGCCCGCGCACCTGGACGAGCGTTTCAAGACGCGCGTCTGGCAGGGAGAGGGGAACAACACCATCGCCAATCCGCAGAGTATTCGTGCCCTGCCCGCGCCGGCGGGCAGCGTCCTGGCGTGGAATCAGTGCGTCCTGCATTGGGGAGGTCGAGCGAGCCATCTTGCCGCTGGCCCCCGTATCAGCGCAGCGTTCGAATTCCAGCGCGCCGACCGCGCCCCATTCAATACGCCTCTGCTGGACCCGGCGGTGGCCCCGCCCTTCGCGCAGAGGCTGGCGCTCATCGGCAAGCAGATCCTGCAGTACCAGCACATGTACCCGCTCACGGCGGAGATGGCAGCCCTGGCGCTGGCACTGCAGAGCGCCGGCAGCGATGTGGAGGCACCTTCGCGGGCAACCCCGCAGTCCGCCGCCGAGGCGCGGACGGCGCCGAGGCGCCAGCCATTCCCTTCGACGGTCGTCGCGCGCGCCAAAGAAACCACCGGGTCCCGGTCGCAGCGGCAACAGCTGACAGCCAAATACGTGTCCAGGTTCTCTTGCATCGGGGGCGCCTGCGAGGACACCTGCTGCTCGGGGTGGCAGGTCACTGTCGATGAACAGCACTACGTGCAACTGAAGCGGCGGATGAAAGGCAGCGCAGTGGAACGGGCCCAGTTCGACGAAGCTCTGGTCGCGAACGGAGGACCCGACCGGACGCCGGACCGCCACGCCTTCATCCGCATGGACGAGCAGGGCTACTGCCGCCTGCTGAGTGAGGAGAAGCTGTGCTCGGTACAGGGGCGCTACGGGGCCGAGGCCCTTTCCGACGTGTGTGCCCTCTATCCCCGCGCGGTGACGGACATGCCCCAACGGCGCGAGACGTTCGGGTCGCTCTCCTGTCCCGAGATGGCAAGGCGGGGCTTGCTGGCGGAGGACGCCATGGATCTGGTGCCGAGCACCACTGCCTGGGACGAACGCCCGCCTCACAACCGTTTGGCGCAGCTCGACACAACCCCTTACGGCCGTCACTTCGACGCCATCCGGGGGACCATGCTCGGGTTGTTGTCGGAGCGGCAGTACCCCATCGGGGCACGCCTGTTCTTCGTGGCGTATTTGGGAAACCGGAGCGCGCAGCTATTCCGCCGAGACGCCGCCACCCTGGACGAGGCGGCCCTTGCGGCCGAGGTGGAGCGGTTGGAGAACCCCGAGTTGCGGCAGGCGCTATTCGAGGGAGTCGCCAAGCTGACAGTTCCTGGACCATTGGCGCTGGCACTGATCGCGGAGATCGCGGCAGCCCGCCGCCAGGCGACGGGGTTCGGGGCGCTGGTGACGGCGGTGTTGTGCGAGTACGGCGTCACCTTCCCCGAGGAGGTCGGCACCCGCGAAGGATTCGGCTCGCCTACCGGCGCCACCGCCGCTGCCACCGGGGACATCACCCTTGAGGAGGTCTGGCAACGGTACGAGGCCAAAAAGCGTCGCTGGGAGGACGCCTTCCCCGAACGCTGCGACCTGTACTTCGAAAATTACAGCAAGAACTACTGGCTGAAGGAACCCTACACCACGTCAGACAACCTACTGGTGCACGCGCAGAAGCAGATTCTGCGCGTTGCCGTGATGCGATTTCTGCTGTTTAGCCACCCTGACCTTCAGAACCTTTCAGACGCCGAGCCCCCGGAGCGCCGGGGCGAGGCGCTGGACCGCGCCGCCGTACAGGTGATCTCGCGCTTCTCGCGGTCGATCGAGCACACGCCCCAGTTCCTGGAACTGTTGCAGAAGGCACTGGTCGAGCGGGGAATGCAGGACTTCGCCCACACCACCCTGTTCGCGCTGGTTTGACGTCGGCGATCGAGGTGGTCATTCTCTTTGAGGGCTACACCTACCGAAGACCTACGCTACAGGCGCGGGCCGATGCCGGGGTGGTTGGCGGCCCAGCGGTAAGCGGCGGCCCAGTTTTCCGCTCGCTCGGCGGCCTGGTATTCGGCCAGGACGCGCTCGCGGGCACGGCCGGCGATCTCGGTACGCAGGTCCGTCGACGACACAAGACGCATCACCGCGCGCCGCCAATCCGCGGCGCCGGCTGCCAACAGACCATCGCGGCCGTCCTCGATCACGTCATAGGGGCCCGCGGTCGGCAGGCGGCTGGCTACTGTGGCGGCGCCGACCATGGCGTACTCGAGCCAGTGAAGCTCAGACTTCGCGCTGGCGAAGGGGCCCGGTTCGAGTGGCGCCAGCCCCACGTGCGGGTGCAGGTTGGCCAGCGCCGCCCCGAAGGGCGCCCCCGTCTCCACCTTAGGGAGGGCCTCGTCGACCAGCGCCCGCACGGCAGGGCTGTCGCTGCCCAGCCAGATCCGGCGGGTGCGGCGCCGCGCGCGCGCGGCCTTATCCACCGCAGCCTTGCAAACGGCGTAATCGCGCCGGCGCACGTCGGCGCCATAGAACAGCACACGTGTAACGCGAGGGTCATCGCCAGGGTCGTCGCCTGCTGGCGCGGCTGCCACGTCGGTGCGGTAGAGGTCGGGATCGATCGCGTTGCGAATCACGTGGATCCGGGCGGTCAGAGGTTGCAGGAGCCGCTCCAGGACCGGCGTCGAGACCGTCACGAGGTCGGCGGCTCGAATTAAGAGCTCGACCAGGTCGAGGGCACGCGCCAGTCCGGGACCGTGGCCAACCCACTCGGGCTGGTGGAAGAGGTCATCGTCGAGGTCGTACATCACCGCACAGCGGCTCCGCAAGCTCGCGTCCGCCAGGAGCGCTGGCAGCAGGAGCCGCAACAAGGGATCCCAGCTCAGCGTCCCGTGCCTGGTGTCGCGGTTGTGGCTCTCCAGCCCCTCGAGCGATCCACACTCGGCTCCGCAAGCTGTGCAGGCCGGAAAAGTGTTCGACCACCGGGAGAACAACACGATGTTTGCGTTCGCGAGCTCGCGGTAGTCGACGCGGGCTACACCGTCGCGAATCGCATCCACCCACCGGCCCGCATAAGCCTGCGGATGCGTGAGCGGCGGCGTCCACGGGATCAGGTCGACGCCCAGGTTGGCCAGATGCGAGAGGAAGATGCCCCGCCGATAGAAGGGACATGCCTCGGCGGCGATGCCGCCGTAGACCAGGACGCGGACGCGGTCGGTCACCCGCGGGCCCTGTCGAGGCGGTGCCGGCTCACGCTCGGGCCGGGCTCAGGTCGAAGAGTGAACAAACGTACGGCGAGGGCATGCTCTTCAGCGCTACCGCCACGACCTCGAGGTCCCCGGTGGCGGCGAACACGACCGGAAAGCCACCGGCGTTCAACGCCGCCTCCAGCGACCGGTGCGTAAAGCCGGTCTTGTGCGCGTAGTAGTCGTTGCCACTTTCTTCGATCTCTCGGCCGTAGCCATAGATCACGTCACGCACCATGATCGGTCCCGCTTCCGATTGGTAAAGCACATCGTCAATGTCCAAGTTCTTCTCGACCACCGTCCGCATCACCGCGGACATGTCGGGGACGCGCACGTAGACGAATCCGTCGGACTTCAAAACGTGGTGGAACCCCGCGAGGACACGCTTCACCTCGTGACGGTGGTAGTGCTCGAGGTTGTGCGAGCAGTAGATCGAGTCATACGCGCTG
>JBDSME010000285.1:0-10060 GCA_039916065.1 Polyangia bacterium | reverse complement strand
TTGGCGTACTGGACAGGTATCTTTCGTTGCCCTCGTTCAAAGAAGATGATGGCCGCCACCACCAGCACGATCACCAGCCCGATGATGGCCAGGTCGAAGGCCGTGATGTCGCCGGTGCGCGCCTTGGAGAACAGCTTGACGGCAGCGTCCGGCATGTCGGTGACGATGCCGGCGAAGATGATCAACGAGATACCGTTGCCAATGCCCCGCTCGGTGATCTGTTCGCCCAGCCACATGATGAACGCCGTTCCGGTGGTCAGCGAAATCATGGTCATGACGCGGAAGCCGAGGCCCGGGTCGATGACCACCTGGCCGAACTGCGCATAGGCCCGGTTGTTGGACTCCAGCCAGCGCGCGATGAAGAAGGACTGTATCAACGACAGGATAACGCAGCCGTACCTGGTGTACTGGTTCAGCCGCCGCCGGCCCATCTCCCCTTCCTTCTGGATCTGCTCCAGCTTGGGGATGACGACCGTTAGCAACTGCAAGATGATGGACGCGCTGATGTACGGCATGATGCCCAGCGCGAAGATGGACATCTGCTCGAGCGCCCCGCCCGAGAACATGTTGAACAAGCCCAGGAAGCTGCCCGAGCCCTGGTTGACGATCTTCGCCATGATCGAGCGATTCACGCCCGGCGTGGTCACGAACGCACCGATGCGATAAACCGCCAGCAACGCGATCGTGTAAAAGATCCGCTTCCGCAGCTCCGGAATCTTGCCGATATTGCTCAGACCGGAGGCCATGACTAAGCTACTTCAGCCTCTTGCTCGGTTCGTGACGCCACGATCTCGGCGGCGCCGCCGGCCTTCTCGATCTTCTCCTTGGCCGCGCCAGAGAACGCGGCGGCCCGGACGGTGAACTTCTTGGTGAGCTCGCCATCTCCCAGGATTTTCACGGCATGCTGATTGCGCGGCACCAGACCGGCCCCCTGCAGGACCGCCAGGTCCACCGTGCCGTCGGCGAACCGCTCCTCCAGATCCGAAACGTTCACCGCGAAGGGCACGTCCCGGAAGGGATTCTTGAAACCCTTCTTGGGGAAGCGCCGCTGCATGGGCATCTGACCACCCTCGAACCCGAGGCGTGCGCCATGATGGCCGGTGCGGGCCTTTTGACCCTTGACACCCTTGCCGGACTGCTCGCCGGTTCCGGAGCCCGGACCGCGTCCGATGCGCTTCCGGTTGCGGGTGGCTCCCTTGGGGGCCTTGAGAGTATGCAGCGTGGTTCCCATTGTCGTTCTCGCTTGAAACGCGCGGTCGCGTGAGTGGTTAAAGAAGGAAATTTACTCGCCGGCCTCGACCCGGACCAGGTGTGACACGGAACGGATCATCCCGCGCACGGCAATGTTGTCCGGAAGAATCCGGGACTTCCACATCTTGGTGAGCCCCAGCGCCCGGATGGTCCGCTTGTGCGTCTCGGGACGGTTGATTCCGCTGCGGACCAGCGTGACTATCAGATTGTTGGCCATGGTTCTGCTCTCCGAAAGCGGTTATTCGCGAATCTCGTCCAGGCGTTTACCACGCATTCCGGCGAAGTCATCAGCGCTGCGGAGCTGCTGGAGGGCGTCGATGGTGGCGTGGATCACGTTGTGCGGATTCGACGTGCCGATGCACTTGGTGAGGATGTCCTGCACGCCAGCCACCTCCAGCACCGGGCGCACCGCGCCACCGGCTATGACGCCTGTACCGGCGCTGGCCGGCCGTAGCAGCACGCTGCCCGCGCCAAAGTGCCCTTGCACTTCGTGAGGGATGGTCCCACCGATGAGCGGGATGCGGAACAGGTTCTTCTTGGCCTGCTCGGTCCCTTTGCGTATGGCCTCGGGAACCTCGTTGGCCTTACCCAACCCGGCTCCCACGTAACCCCGCTGATCGCCCACCACCACAAGGGCAGAGAAGGAGAACCGGCGTCCGCCCTTCACGACCTTGGCGACGCGGTTGATGAACACAACGTTGTCGACCAGCTCGCCGACGTCTTCGAAGTTGATTGCCATCTATGATCCTTGCTTGCGGTCTAGAACTTGAGGCCCGCTTCGCGGGCTCCTTCGGCCAGCGCCGAAACGCGGCCGTGATATTTGTAGCCAGCCCGGTCGAACACGACCTTGTCGATGCCCTTCTCCAGGCACTTCTTGGCGACGGCCGCGCCCACCTGCTTGGCGCGATCCTTCTTGGGAGATTTCACGCCGCGCAGGGCCTCTTCGATATCGGTGGCGGAGACCAGCGTCCGCTGCACCAGATCGTCGATGACCTGAACGTAGATGTGACGGGTGCTGCGAAAGACCGCCAGACGGGGCCGCTCGGCAGTTCCGGAGACGCGCTTCCGCAAGGAGCGGTGACGCTTCTTGCGACTTTCTTTCTTGTTCAACGACATATGTGACTCCCAGACCTGAGACTAACCACCGCTGGTCGCGCCAGCTTTACCGACCTTGCGCTTGATGACTTCCTCGACGTACTTCACGCCCTTGCCCTTGTACGGCTCGGGGGGCCTAAGCTCCCGCACCTTGGCGGCAGTCTGTCCCACCAGATCGCGATCCGTACTGGTCAGGGTCAGCCTGTTCTTCTCCACCTTGGCGGCAACCCCCTTGGGCAGCTTGAAGATGATGGGATGGCTGTATCCCAGGGCCATGGTCACGGAATCACCAGCGACCTCGGCACGATAACCGACGCCGTTGATCTCCAGTTCGCGCGTCCAACCGTCCGTCACGCCCTTGACCATGTTGGCCAGGTGAGCGCGCATCAGCCCGTGCTTGGAGCGGTTCTCGGCCGAGTCGTCGTCGCGGGCCACGGTCAGCTTGTCGCCTTCGACCTTGAAGCTGACCCCCGACGGCATGGAGCGCGACAGTTCCCCCTTGGGACCCTTCACACCCACCGTCCCTGGCTTCTGCGACACCGATACTCCCTTGGGGAGCACCAGGATCTTGCGTCCGATGCGTGACATCACCACACCTCGCAGAGGAGCTCGCCGCCCACGCCGGCCTTGCGAGCGGCGCGATCGGTCATCAAGCCGTGAGAGGTGGAAAGGATCGCTATGCCCAGTCCGGAACGGATCTTGGGAATGGCATCCTTCGCCACGTAGGTGCGCTGTCCGGGGCGGGACCGACGGCGCAAGCCAGTGATGGCATTGGTCCGTTGATCCGCCCAGCGCAGCTTCACCACCAGCTGAGGGAAGGTTTCCGTCTCGCGAACGTCGAAGGCGGAGATGTAGCCCTCGTCCTTGAGGAGGTTCGCGATACGAACCTTCAGCTTGGATGACGGCGAAACCACCTCCGCGTGACGCGCCATGATGGCGTTGCGGATACGGGCCAGAAAGTCTGCAATCGGGTCAGTCATGTTTCCTCACCTACCAGCTCGATTTGATGACGCCCGGAATGTCGCCGCGGAGGGCATACATTCGGAAACAGATGCGGCACATTTCGAACTTGCGCAGAAAAGCGCGAGCGCGACCACATTGTTTGCAACGGTTGCGATGGCGAACCTGCCACTTGGGCGGCTTGCGGTGCATGTCGACGGTTTTTGCCATGATCAGGTCCTAAACGGCATTCCCAGGTGACGCAGAAGCGCGCGACCCTGCTCGTCGTTGCGAGCGTTCGTTGTGAAAGTGATGTTCATGCCCTTCGGCTTATCCATGCGGTCGTAATTGATTTCGGGGAAGATGATGTCCTCGCGGATTCCCAGGGTGTAGTTGCCACGCCCGTCGAATGCCTTGGGGGATACCCCCTTGAAGTCGCGCACCCGGGGGAGCGCGAAGTTCACCAGGCGGTCAAGAAATTCGTACATCTGATTCCGGCGCAGGGTGACCATCACGCCAATCTTCTGACCGGCGCGCAGCTTGAAGACGGCGATGGACTTCTTGGCCTTGGTCACCACCGGCTTCTGCCCGGTGATGGCCGCCAACTCCTCGACCGCCGTGTCCAGCAGCTTGGGATTGGTGACCGCCTCGCCCAGACCCATATTGATGGTGATCTTCTCGATGCGAGGGACCTCCATCACGTTCTTGAGGCTGAACTCCTTGCGCAGCTTGTCCCGCACCTCGGTCTCGTAGATCTTGCGCAGCCGCGGGGGAGCGGTACGCCGCACCCGCTCGGTGGCCAGTTCGTGGGCGGCGCCAGCGCCCTTGCCACGTCCGCCCTTGCCTTTGGCCGCACCCTTGCCGGTAACCTTGCCCTCGGCGCGGGCAGCCTTCTTGGCGGCCGCTTCGGCCTCTTGCTCCGGGGTCAGTACCGGGCGTTTCTTGTCAGTTTTTTCAGTTGTTTCGGCCATGACTGTGGTCCCTTATGCCGTCTCGAAGGCGGTAGCGCATTTGCTGCAAATGCGGCGTTTCTTCCCCGTGGCATCGGTCTCGACGCGGGCCCGACGGCCGGTGGCGCACTTGCCACACCAGAGCGACACGTTGGACAGCGGCAGGCCCGCTTCCTTCTCCACGATCCCGCCCCGCGGACTGCGCTGGGTGGGCTTGGTGTGTCGCTTGACCATGTTGATCCGTTCCACCACCACGCGGCTCTTGGAGGTGAGTAGACGCAACACGCGGCCGCGCTTCCCCTTCTCCTTGCCGGCGATGACGACGATCTGATCCCCTTTGCGCACGTGCATCACAGAACCTCCGGCGCCAGCGAGATGATCTTCATGAACTTCTTCGCGCGCAGTTCGCGAGCCACTGGCCCAAAGATACGGGTACCGATCGGCTCGTTGTCCTTGTCCACCAGGACCGCCGAGTTCGCGTCAAAGCGGATGTAGGATCCGTCCTGGCGCGACACCTCTTTGCGGGTCCGCACGATGACGGCCTTTGCCACGTCACCCTTCTTGACCTTGGCGTTGGGGATCGCTTCCTTGATCGACACCACGATCACATCCCCCAAGGACGCATATTTGCGTTTGGTGCCACCGAGAACTCGGATGCACATAATCTTCTTGGCACCCGAGTTATCGGCTACGTCGAGAGTCGTCGTCGTCTGAACCATGTTCGTCCGTGGGCTCGAATTCGAAAATTCGGCTCACGCCTCCTGGGCGCGCTCGATCAATTTTTCCACGCGCCAGCGCTTATCGCGGGAAAGGGGGCGCGCTTCGACGATCAGCACGCGGTCACCCAGCTTGTATTCGTTCTTCTCGTCATGAGCCTTGTACTTCTTGCGGCTGGTCATCAGCTTGCCGTACTTGGCATGCGACAGACGCCGTTCCACCGTGACCACCCGGGTCTTTTGCATCTTGTCGCTGGTGACCACACCCACCAGCTCGCGGCGGCGGGACTTCGGCCGTCCCACGGCCGCTTCGGTTTTCTCTTGAGCCTCGGCCACGATTACTTCTCCTTACCGGATGTTGCGGTTTGCGCAGGTGCGCCAGTGGTGGCGCCGGAGCGGGCCCCCACTTTGTCGCCCAGCACCGTGTTGATCCGCGCGATATCGCGCCGCGCTTGCCGGATCAGCATGGTGTTCTCCAGCTGATTCGTGACCTTCTTCATACGATGCTTGAAGAGATCCTCTTCCAGCTTGCGCCGGGTGCTGATCAGCTCCTGCGGGTCGTTCCCCCGCAGGTCCTTGACGCTGATACCTTTCATAGGATCTGCTCCCGTGCGATCATGCGCGTCTGCACCGACAGCTTGTGCTCGGCCAGGTGGAAGGCCTGGCGCGCCAGGGTCTCATCCACGCCTTCCAGTTCGTACATCACGCGACCTGGGCGGATCACGGCGACCCATTCTTCCGGGTTGCCCTTTCCTTTACCCATTCGAGTTTCAGCCGGCTTCTTGGACAAGGGCTTGTCCGGGAAGATGCGGATGTACAGCTTGCCACCGCGCTTCACATGACGGGAGATGGCGATACGGGCCGCCTCGATCTGGCGTGAGGTCACGAACCCGCAGGTCAACGCCTGCAAGCCGAACTCGCCAAAGTCGACCGTGGTCGCGCCCTTGGCGACGCCACGCATCTTTCCCTTCATTTGCTTGCGCCACTTAACTTTTTTCGGAGCGAGCATCTCGTAGACCTTTCGTTATCCCTTACAGACTGTCCGTCTCTGTCTCAAGCGAGGGCGGACCCGCGGGCGCCGTCCTCCTCGAAGCGGAGGCAAATTTACGCCAGCTTCTGGCCCCGTTGCGGCAACACTTCACCGCGGAAGATCCAGCACTTCACGCCGATGGCGCCGTAGGTGGTGTGCGCCTCGGTGGTGCCGTACTCGATGTCGGCGCGCAGGGTGTGCAACGGCACCCGACCCTCGTGGTACCACTCGTAGCGGGCCATTTCCGAGCCGCCGAGGCGTCCCGAGCAGGCCAGGCGGATGCCCTTGGCTCCAAACTTCATGGCGGTCTGCACGGCCTTCTTCATGGCGCGGCGGAAAGCCACCCGACGCTCCAGCTGAGTGGCGACGTTTTCGGCCACGAGCTGGGCATTGGTCTCGGCCTTGCGGACCTCTTGAATGTTCAGGAACACCTCGCTAGAGGTCAGCGCCTGAACTTCCTTCTTCAGGGTCTCCACGCCCGCGCCACGCTTGCCGATGACGATGCCGGGGCGAGCCGTGAAAATGTTGATCTTGACCTTGTTGGCGGCACGCTCGACCTCGACGGCCGAGACGCCGGCGTGACCGAGCTTGTTCTTCACGAACTTCTTCAGGCGCACGTCCTCGTGCAGCCACTTGGCGAAGTCCTTCTCGGAGTACCACTTGGAGCTCCACCCGCGAATGACGCCGAGGCGGAAACCTACCGGATGTGTTTTCTGTCCCATTTAAAAAACCTTTTCCTTCTTATTCCGGGATGTCCACAACGACGGTTACGTGAGAGGTGCGCTTGATGATGCGGTTGGCGCGCCCCATGGAGCGAGACAACCAGCGCTTTTGAACCGGGCCGCCATCGATGGCAACCGATTTCACAAAGAGATTGTCCGCGTCCGCCTTGTCGTTCTCCACCGCGTTGGCGATGGCCGACCCGAGCACCTTCAGCAACATCTCGGCGGCCTTGCGCCGCTGCATGCGGAGGATCGACAGCGCATCGGCGGCCGGACGGCCCCGAATCATGTCGGCCACCACCCGCACCTTGCGGGGGGACTCCCTGAAACCTCGAAGAATCGCGCTTGCCATGGTCGGCTCCCTTTACTTCTTGGCCGGGGCGGAGGGGGTAGCGGCCTTGCGGTCGCCGGAGTGCCCGTGGAAGGTTCGCGTGGGCGAAAACTCGCCCAGCTTGTGGCCGACCATGTTCTCGTTGACGAAAACCGGCACGAACTTGCGGCCGTTGTGCACCGCGAACGTCACGCCCACCATCTCGGGGATGATGGTGGAACGTCGCGACCAGGTCTTCAGGACCTTCTTGGACTTCTGTCGCTGCGATTCGACGACCTTCTTCAGAAGGTGGGCGTCGACGAAGGGACCCTTTTTAACTGAACGAGCCATGCCTGGACCTTTCCTTAGGACTTCTTGCCGCGGCGCTTGATGATCATGCGGTCGGTGCGCTTGTTCTCGCGCGTCTTCAGACCCTTGGAGAGCTGACCCCAGGGAGAACAGGGGTGGCGGCCACCGGAGGAACGACCTTCGCCACCGCCCATGGGGTGATCGACGGGGTTCATGGTGACACCGCGGTTGTGAGGACGGCGCCCCAGCCAGCGGGTGCGTCCCGCCTTGCCGATGTGCACGCTGCCGTGCTCGATGTTACCCACCTGGCCGATGGTGGCGCGGCAGTCCAGGTGGACGCGCCGCACTTCGCCGGAGGGGAGGCGGACCTGGCCCCAGTCCCCTTCCTTGGCCATCAACTGGGCGTAGACGCCTGCGGACCGGCACATCTGGGCGCCGGCGCTGATCTTCAGCTCGACGTTGTGGATGGTGGTACCGAGCGGGATGAAACGCAGCGGCAGATTATTGCCCGGCTTGATGTCGGCGTTGCGCGAGGCGGTCACCTGATCGCCCACCTTCAGCCCGTCAGGGGCCAAAATGTAGCGCTTCTCGCCGTCCACGTAGTGCAACAGCGCCAGTCGGGCGGTGCGATTGGGGTCGTACTCGATGGCGGCCACGCGGGCCACGACGCCAATCTTGTTGCGTTTGAAGTCGACGATACGGAAGCGACGCTTGTGACCACCGCCGCGAAACCGCGAGGTGATGCGCCCGTAGTGGTTGCGGCCACCGCTGCTGGACATCTTCTCGGTCAGCGAACGGACCGGCTCGTTGCCCTTGGTGAGCTCCGCGAAGTCCGGGGAAACACGACCGCGGCTGCCCGGGGTGATCGGATTATGTTGACGAAGACCCATGCTGCTTAGACCCCTTCAAAGAATTCGACGTTCTGGCCGGCGGCGAGCGTGACGATCGCCTTCTTCCAGTGTCCGGTTTGGCCGACGAAGCGACCCACGCGCTTCTCCTTGCCGCGCACGATGCAGGTGCGGACATCGACGACACTAACGTTCCACAGCTTCTCGACGGCATGGCGGATTTCCACCTTGTTGGCGTCGCGCAACACCTCGAACAGGAGCTGAGACTTGATGGTCTCCGGGTCGAGATCGTCGCCGGGCTGGCCACCGGTCTCCTTGAGACGGGTGCCCTTCTCGGTCAACAGCGGGCGCTTGATGATCAGTTCTGGTGAACGCATGTCCTACGCTCCCTCGGTGAATGCGGCGGCCGCATCGGATGCGGTCGACTGAACGCGGGCTTCGATCTGCTTGATGGCGTCGGCGGTGATCACCAGGCCGGCGTGATCCAGAATGTCATAAACATTCAGACCTTCGGGAGGCAGGTACTTGGAAGACGGCAGGTTGCGCGCCGACTTGGAGAGCTGGATGTTGTCCTTGGCGTCGACCAGCAGGGCAGACGAGACGCCCAGCACCTTGAGGATCCCCGCCAATCGCTTGGTCTTGGGAGCGTCGAAGGTGAGCATGTCCAGGATCACGATCTTCTTCTCCTGAGCGCGCAACGACAGAGCCGAAGCCAGGGCGGCTCGCCGCACCTTCTTGGGCACGGTGTAGGAGTAGTCGCGGGGATGAGGACCGAACACCTTGCCGCCGCCCACGTAGTTGGGGGCGCGGGTGGAACCCTGACGGGCGTTGCCGGTCCCCTTCTGCTTGTAGGGCTTCTTGCCGCCGCCACGCACGTTCGCGCGGGTCTTGGTGGAGTGGGTCCCGGCGCGCTGAGCGGCGCGCTGGGCCTTCACCACCTCCCACAGAAGGTGCTCCTTGACCTCGGCGCCGAAAACGGCGTCGGCGAGCTCGAGGTTGCCCACCTTCTTGCCTTCAATGTTGACGATGTCGATCTGCATGGTGTTCGTCTTTTCTGTCTATCTGCTTGTGGTGCCGCTGATCGGTGCCGCGGGGCTCAGGTCTTGATCTCGACGTCGACGCCGGCCGACAGGTCCAGCTTCATCAGGGCGTCCAGCGTCTGTTGCGTCGGGTCCAGAATGTCCAGCAGCCGCTTGTGCGTGCGGATCTCGAACTGTTCGCGGGACTTCTTGTCGACGTGGGGCGACCGAAGCACGGTGAACTTGTTGATCTTGGTCGGCAAGGGAACCGGCCCGGCGATGTTGGCGCCGGTCCTCTTGGCGGTGTCCACGATCTCCCCCGCTGACTGATCCAGCAGGCGGTGGTCGTAGGCTTTGAGGCGGATGCGGATCTTAGGTGTCATCAACTACTCCAGGATCTTGGTAACGACGCCGGCGCCGACGGTCTTGCCACCTTCGCGGATGGCGAAGCGCAGTCCCTCTTCGCAAGCGATCGGCGTGATCAGCTCGATTTCCAAATTGACGTTGTCGCCCGGCATCACCATCTCCGCTCCCTCGGGCAGGGTCACCAGACCGGTGACGTCCGTGGTACGGAAGTAGAACTGGGGCCGGTACCCCTTGAAGAACGGCGTGTGACGGCCGCCCTCTTCTTTTTTCAGAATGTAGATCTCGCCGCGGAACTTCTTGTGCGGCGTGATACTGCCGGGCTTGGCCAGCACCTGTCCGCGCTCGATGTCCTCGCGCTTGGTGCCGCGCAACAGGGCACCCACGTTGTCTCCCGCGCGCCCTTCATCCAGCAGCTTGCGGAACATTTCGATGCCCGTGACCGTGGTCTTGACCGTGTCCTTGTAGCCCACGATCTCCACTTCCTCACCGACCTTGACGATGCCGC
>JBDSME010000284.1:0-5578 GCA_039916065.1 Polyangia bacterium | reverse complement strand
GGCACGCTGTACTGGGTTCCCGCATCCTTGGTTGCCGTCGCGAATCCCCCGCGTGTTCCCTGTGCGACGGAGCCGTTGCACGAAATCGAGCTCACCGAGGTCAAGAACACCGGCTGAGCGCCCTTGTCCTTCGCCGCCTGCGCCATCATGCCAAACAACATCTTGAAAGTCGCGACGCTGACGTGCTTGGGACAGGACGCGCTGGTGGTGTCGTTGATGCCGAACTGGACGAACAGATAGTCACCCTTCTTCATCCCGTTGACCATGGTGGTCCAGTGAGACTGAGGCGCGGTGCCATTGAGCACGCAATCGCCATCACTGCCGAGCGTGGAGGTCACGTTGTACAGCCAGCTGCGCACCGTGGTGCCGCCCACGGCGCTGTTCACCACCTTGGCATTGCTGTTGAAATGAGGTTGAAACTGCTTGCCCCAGCCGACGGGACAGGTGCTGCTGCCGTCGGCCATCGTCGAGTCGCCCGCCAACCACACGGTGATCTTGTCGGTGCCGTTCGGCGCCCCGCCGGCGGCGCCGCCGGAGCCAAGTGCCCCGCCGGCGCCCGCAGCACCGCCGGAGCCAGGTGCACCGCCGGAGCCAGGCGCGCCGCCGGAGCCAGGCGCACCGCCGGAGCCAGGCGCGCCGCCGGAGCCAAGCGCGCCGCCGGAAGCAGCCGTCCCTCCGGAACCCACAGCCCCACCGGTACCGACGGTGCCGCCAGACCCGACCGCGCCACCCGTGGCGCCGCCGGAACCCACCGCTCCGCCGGCCGCGGCTCCCCCCGAGGCACCCGGCTCGTTGATCGACTGTTCCCCACAACCGGAGAGCGCCAGAATCGCCGCCGCTGCGGCCACCGTGAAACGATATCGATCAGCCATGGTCGTGTTCGCATCCTTCGCTTGGGTTGAGCGAGACTATCATGGCTGCCTATCAGGAGGCGGGGCGAGCACCGCGCAGGTCCAATGCGTCATTTGCCGCGCAGTAGCGTTCTCGCTGAACAGCGGCTCATCGGACTCGCCACCCGCTTTGAGGCTCGACAGTCATCAAGCGAGCAGCGACACTGCGGGTCCTGGTTGTTACTGACCATGCGAACAAAACACTACCCAGTAGTTTCGGAGGATTGCATGAGAGGCATGAGCCGGCCATTCGCGATGGCAACGATAGTGTTCCTTGGTCTAGGCGCCACGGCCGAGCTCGCCGTCGCCAAGAGCATGATCGACTACTTTCAGCCCATTCCAGCGGTTGGGAAGCTGACGTCGAGCACCTGGGGCGCAGCCGAAGTGCTTCCGCGTGACGTCAGCAACGGCCTCGAGACCCCGGACAAAAAGTATTTCTTTTGGGACGGAAAAATCTTGAAGGTTGATGGCAAGTATCACCTGTTCGGCAGCCGCTGGCCCAAGAGCGCGGGTTTCAACATGTGGTCGACGTCGATCACCATTCACGCCGTCAGCGACACGGCCCTGGGGCCCTACGTCGACAAGGGCCAGATTTACGACCGAAACGGGGGCAGGGGGCACAATGTCTCCGCGGTGGCGGTGCCCGATGGCACGTTTGCCGTCTATACCAGCGACGTGACGCCTGGCGACTTCTATACAGCCCCCGCTGTCGACGGGCCGTGGACCTTCAAGGGATCGATCAACATCGACAAGAAGGGCTACAACATTCCTGCACCGACCGCGAACATCACCGTAGCCGTTCGCCCGGACAATACTTTCCTGGCTACCCAGCGCAGCGGGTTCATGTACGTGGGTGGCACCAACGTGGTCGGTCCCTACGCGGTCCCCGGCCCCAGTGTCTGGCCGAATATTTCAGGGCTGAACAACGCCAACGCCGAGGATCCGGTGTTGTGGTACAGCGGCGGGTACTACCACATCACCGTCAACTGGTGGGACGCGCGCGTCGCACACCACCTCATGTCGAAAGACGGCGTCACGAACTGGAAGGACATGGGCGTCGCGTATGACCCACGTTCCAGCTTCATTCGTTACACCGACGGTACCGTCAACAAGTGGTACAACCTCGAGCGCCCGGGCGTGGTGATGGAGAACGGCCACGTCACGCATTTCACGTTTGCCGCGACCGACATCAATAAGACTTCGATCACAGGAACAGACAACCACGGCAGCAAGATCATCGTCATCCCCTTCGACGGCGTGGCATTCGACGCGGACAACGGCGGCGAAGGAGCCGGAGGCGCCGGCGGCAAGGGTGGCGCAGCGGGGGGGGCCGCGGGCGGCGGCGCTGCCGGCGGGGTGGCCGGCGGTGGAGGTCGCGCGGCAGGGAGCGGTGGCGATCGTGGCGGGACGGGAGGCGCAGCAGGGCAAATAGGGACCGGCGGCGCCGGTCTGGATGTCGGCGGCAGCGCAGGTACCTCGGACGGGGGAGGCACCGGCGGTGACGGTGCCGGGCCAGCGACGGGCGGGGTCAACGGAAGCGGAGGTCGTGGAAACGGCTCGGGCGGAAACACCAGCGCGTCTGGCGGGGCGGCAGGACCGGCACACGGCGGCACGGGAGGCCAAGCAACAACAAGCGGCCAATCGCCCGGTACGGATTCTGGTTGTGCCTGCTCGCTCGGCTCGGGACGGGGATCGGCGTCGTCATCATTCCTTCTCTTCGTCGCGCTGGCAGCGTCCGCGCAACTGCGCCGCGCTCGCCGCCGCAGGCGCCCCAGGGCATAGGTTGAGTCGGGGTACCGGCACCTAACGCGGCTGGTGACGGTCCAGGCTGTCCAGGGTGCGGGCCCAGAAGTCATAGGCCCGCCGTTCGGCCTGCCTATCGGGACCCATCAGGCGCACCGTCAGCAGGTGCAACAGCGGTGCGATGATCTGCTCGCGCTCGGCCGGGGAAAGGCGCTTGGAGGCTACTCGGGCACGCGCTTCGTAGTCCCGCAGCGGCCGGCCCGCTGGTCCGCCCGGTTCCCTGGCGAGGACGCTCCGCAGGCGTGGGCTGATCAGCCGGAACATGCGGCCGTGCTCCCGCGCGATCTCCTGGTCGAGAGCTGCGCCCTGGAGTTCGGCCTGCCGGCGCCGGTGTGCCAACTCGCGGCGTCGGGCGGCGTCCAGTCCCAGGCCTCGCGCCAGGGAGTCGTACGCGGCAATCACCCAGAGCAGCCGCCCCACCGACGGGTCGTCGTCCCCGCCGTCCCCACTACTCTGGCCTTCATGTAACGCACCGCCGTGCTGGTCCAGCGGAGCGGCGTCGGCCGCCAGCAGCGCGCAGGTCAGATCGCTGTCTGCTTCGAAGAGCTCGTGAACGGCGCCCATCACCCCGGGCCCGCCAAAACGCGCGCTCTCGGGGAAATACCCGGTTCTCTCGGTGGCCACCACGTCTCCGGCCGCCACGGCGGCCGGTAGGTGCCTGGCCAGCCGACGCTGAAACCGTTCCATCGGGGCGCCCGCCTTGTTTGTTCCGGGCCGCACGCGCAACCGCAAATGAGGCCGTCGTCCCGGCCCGTCGAGGTAACGCAAGAAGAACCAACCTTCCAGCTCTCCGGCGGCGCGCGCCTCCGCCACCAGCGGCGCCACCAGACCCACCACCAGGGCGTCCTGCCTGTCCGCGGCTCCGAACAGCTTGAAGGTCTGCCACGCGCCGGCGCTGGCGTTTTCCGTCAGGCGCCGGGGCGGCGGCACCGCACCCGCAGCACGCGTGGCGGCGGTGGCGTCCTCGATGTGCGCGCGCTGCTCGGGCTCGGGGACATCCGCCAGCGCCACCACGACTTCCAGACGGCGGCCGGCGCTGTCCGGCGTGTCGCCGAGCGGGGGCCAGATCTCGAAGACGCGTTGCTGTCCAGCCAGATCGGCGGCGGCGGTTGGTCCATCGAGGTCGACCGGCAGCAATTCGTCCTCGGCGCCGACCTGTACAAAGCGGGGCAACCCGGCGCCCTTGCGCCAGGCGCGGACATCCTTCGGCACCTCGGGCGGGAGCCTCCAGCTCGCTGGTGCCACCACGAAGTCGTCGATGAGCAGGCGGGGTGTCCACGCCAGCTCACCCAGGGTCCCCAGGGTCACCGCCCAGGGTGCGTGCTGTCGATGGAGACTCCACCCGGCCAGCAACCGCCAGACGCCCTGCGGAGCCATGGTGGAGCGCACACGGTGAAGAGCGGACGGTGCCACGACCGCCGACGCCGTTTGCGATGCCGGCCCCCGCTGTGAGCGGGCAGCAGCGCGTCCCCGCGCAGGGACAGTGGCGGGGGCACGGGTTCGCAACGCCAGTGCCTCCAGCGCCGCGGGATCGGCGCAGAGCTCCAGGTCGGAGACGGTCAGCGCCGCCACGTCGTCCGCGGGCCAGGAGGTCAGGGCCAGCGCGGCGGCGCGCACCGGCGGGTGCGCACAGATGTCACCCAACGCGTCGCTCGGTGAGAACACCACATCCAGACGAAGCTCCCCGGGGCGGGCGCGCTGTTCAGCGGCGTGAAGCGCCGCAAAGAGCTCGCGCCCCTCATCGCCCAGCGCCCCGGCGAAGCGCCCCCAGGTCGCGCCAGCCGGCGCGTGCAGGCCCAGCAACCACCCAGCGCCTGGTTCGTCACCCTGTTCCGCACCCTGTCCGTTCGCCGTCGGCGTGAGAAACAGCTCACAGGTGGCGGGCAGGGCGATGGATTCCACCAGTTCCTCGAGCGCGCTGGAGCGCAAACGCACCTCCGGCGAGCGGGTCCGCGCCGCCGCGACCATCGCGTCCACCAGCGCAGTCACCAGCTGTTGCGGTGGTGGTGGCGCCGCCGCCCCGCCACCACCGAATTCATCACCGGGGTCGTCCGCCGCGGTGACACCGTAGTCGCCCACACCAAACGCTTCCAGATCAAGTGCTCCCGCCCCGAACACCTCCGTCGTGGCATCAAGGGCGTCGGCCAGCGCCGCCGCCGGCGTACGCTCGGTGGCGGGCGGCGTCAGCGCTTCCTGCAAGCGGAACAGCAACGGCGCCAGGGCGGCGGCCCGCATCACCACCGCGCGTGAGAGGCTTACCGGGGACGCGGCCGCTGGGAAGACCAGCGTGGCGTCGATGCGCGTTCCCGAGGGCGCGGCCCCTGGCAATGCGGCCAGTGCCAGCTGCAACCGTGGCAGGTCACCTCCCCGGGAGGCCGTGCGGGCGTCATCCAGTCCGGCCAGGGCGGACGCTGCCATGTCTGACACGACGGGCAGGCCATCGCGTTGCAGACGGTCGTGCATCCACTCCAGTGGGGCCGGGCCAACCAGCGGGGGCACCAGGTCGCAGTGCAACAGCCGATCGTCGATCATGGCGAGCAACAGCTCGTCGAGCTGGTCGTGAGCGTCACCATCGCCGCCATCACCGCCGCCGCCGCGGCCGAAGTCTGCCTGATCATCATGCGCCACCACTTCCCGGACCACCGGCCATGCGGTCCAGTTCGCCGTGCCCTCGAGCACCGCTCGGAGCAGGTCATCAAGCTCGGCCCGCTTCTCCTCGAGCAGGCCATCGTCCCCGGCGCCCAGCCACACTACTGTATGCGCGCCTGCCAGCAGCGACGGCGCGCGCCGCAGACGGACAAGCGGGCGTACGGCGGGATCGTCGAGCAGCTCGCGCGCCAGCTCCGAGAGCGCCTTCCAGGACGGCCGGAACACCCCCACCGGCT
>JBDSME010000283.1:0-3026 GCA_039916065.1 Polyangia bacterium | reverse complement strand
AAATGCCGGAGTGGCGAAATGGTATACGCAGCGGACTCAAAATCCGCCGCCTTCACGGGCTTAGGAGTTCAAGTCTCCTCTCCGGCACCCATCAAAATCTTGGCTTCTTGGCCCTTTTGGGGGCGTTGATTTTGGCGCTGTTGAGATGCGGCGCGCGCTATCCACGCGCTATCGACCCTTTCAGCGCTGCTGGCTCAGGATCATCCTGGCGTCATAAACCATGATCCCTGACTGCATGATGTGAGTTTCGGTTCTGGTTTGGCGCCTTTGGCGTTTTTGCGGTTTGCCGGGGATCACGCCGGCTCAAATTACCCGGTGTCAGCAACCGATCCACCATTCGCCACCGAGGCATTGGCGGGAGCAGAAGCTGCTTTCGCCCGGCTTCGCGTCGACACAGAGGCCCTGCACGCCAGGTGCGATGTATCCGTCGGGCTTGCCACGGCAGTCGGGTGCGGGACTGGGGCAACAGCGTGCTGGTATGCCGCCCGAAAAAAGGTCGAAGCATCGTAGCTCCGTTGAACCATCACTATCGGCGACGTTGTCTACAGCGCCATCAATCCCGCCGTCAGGCATCCCGGTACTTTCGCACCTCCTCTGGTCGCCCGCTTCGGCCGTGTCGGTACGCCCCCCGCTTGCACTTTCCATCGTCGATTCGCACTTGCCTCCGGAAGGTCCACAACCCTGAACCCCAAGAAGCAACACGACCAGGAGCGCTTCAAGGGACCGCATCGTGTCAGCCATTTGCAAGACCATAAGCAAGACGGCTGCCAATTAGAGCCGGTCGCGGCCCCCCACAGAATGAGCGCTCTTCTTCGGGGTTGTCGCCGCCGCACGAGACAAGACGAGACACCGGAGTCGAGGTCTTGGTGCACCGTCCAACTCAAAACTCGCCGCCTTCACGACGTGGGAGTTCAAGTCTCTCCGGCACCACAGAGTTACACCGGTGCTCCTGATGCGCAGGAGCACCGCCCTCGCCTCAGTACTGGTGAAGATCGTTCAGACAGAAATTGAAGGGGACCGCCGCGGTCGTGTTGGAGGGGATCACCACCTGGACGGCGGAGATCGGGGTCCCTGCGGCAAAGGCGGTTCCGGTGGCGCCCCAGCACTCGGTCCTGAACATGGACCAAGGAATCATCGCCGACGCACCGGTGAGGTTTGCGCACCACTGCTTGGGAGGCATTGCGCCGTCCTGGATCTGAACGCGGCCGCCAGTCACCGGGGCTGACAGAGTGATCGCCAGGCCCGTGCCGGCGGTGGCGACCGTTAGGATGGGAGGCGAGTCGGCCGTGGTGGCCATCGCCTGATTGACGTTCCATCCCAACAGGGCACCGGACGCGGACATGGGATCGGTGCCGACGGTCCCCATGGCGCATATGGTAGTGGGGGTAGCCATGAAGCACGGCGCGGGACAGACCGGCGCAATGGTGGCGCTTGTACCGAACGCCCCTGTGTATGCGTAGCCCTTCCAGCTTCCGTTGGTGGCGAAGCCCGACATGATGCTGAGGGCACCGGGGGTCACGGCCGCGCCGCCGGTGCCGCCGCCGATGATGGTGCCGCCGCCGGTGCCGAAGCCGGTGCTGCCGCCGGTGCCGAAGCCCGAGTTGCCGCCGCTGCCGGAGGCGGTGCCCCCGGTGCTGGTCGAGGACGAGCCGCCGGTGCCAAATGAGGAGCCGCCCGTGCTGCCGCTTCTGCCGCCGGTGCTGGCGCTTCCGCCGCCCGTGGCGCCGCCCGTCTTGGGGCTTTCAGCGCCGGCGCACGCTTGCACGCTCAGGGCGGCGGCCATCAACGGAATCATCAGGGACACAAGGGCGGTGGACGACGACTTCTCCATGGCGTTTCCTCTTTCGGTGAAAACCAGCATGCCCGCGACCAGGCGGGGGCCGCTTATCGTGACGAGCTATGGGGCTAACGTTATTAACACGGGCGTGCCGACATGTGGGATCGGCGCCTGCCGGCCGCCTTTCACCCATCCTTTCGCCGCCTTGGAGGTCGCATCGCGCCTCGTTGTCCGCGCGCCGGCGGGTGCGTCGCACCACTTCGCTACCGGCGGCGCCGGGACGAATTCCCACCGGTGCCCAAGGGAATTCTGTCGAAGGGGCGCCTCCAGGGATCGATGATGTCGTCGGGCCCCCGGGTCGGGGGAGGAACGGCGACGAACGTCGGCACCAGCAGGGCGTCGTGATCCCACCGGGTGGCCTGGCCCGGGCGTCGCGACCAGACCAGCGGGGTATCGAAGGCAAAGGTCGGCGCCATCAAACGGTCAGGGTCCTTTGCGACGAAGGGACGCCGGCCACGCCCCCTGCTCCGAAGCCCCGGTCCGGCCAGGGCGTCTTCGGCCAAGGCGAGGGCGGATGCGGAGGAACTTGTCTCCAGCGCCGGCAGGCGCGCCAGCGTGCGACGCAGCGATTCGAGCGCGGCCCAGGAATACCGTTGCCAATCGACGGTCACGCCGTAGCCGCTCGACAGCTCGCTGGCCTTGGCGGCGCGCAAGCGCATATCCGTCAGCTCGGACAGCGAGGACGCGCGCCAGTCGACCTCCACTCCGTAGTGCAGACGCAAAGCCTGAGCGGTCTGCATCCGTGCGCGCCAGTCGAGAAGGTCGCCCACGGTGTGATCCTGCCATTTGACGTTGAGGCCCAGACGCGCCAGTTCCGCTGCCACATCCTGGCGCTGCAACTCCTCGGCTTCGCGGCGCATCTGCGCCTTCACGGCGGCTTCCCCCGTCCGCTGGGTCGCACCGCCATCCACCCCGCGGCCGGTGGCGGGGAGGGCCGCGGCCGGCGACGGGCCCGCGCCGCTCGCTTGATCCCACTCCCACACGGGCGCGAGCGGCATCGCGGCAAACACAACCCCGCCCGAAGCCAACGCCAACACGGGCAGCATCACCACTGACCATCGCATTCGCCCTTGCCGCCGCGGACAGCCGCGAGGCATGGCAGGCGCAGGACGGGCAGTGGTCGGCGCAACCATCTTCTTCGAACTGGATCAAACCAGGTGTCGACAGGTCTGACAAGCGGCGCCGCCGG
>JBDSME010000282.1:0-7090 GCA_039916065.1 Polyangia bacterium | reverse complement strand
GCGAGTGACGGAGCGCCGTTGTGGCCGGCGCCGCCGCGCAGGGTGCCGCGCATGGCATCGGCGGGAGCGACGCCGCGCATGGGAGGTGCCCCGATGGCGGGTTCGGCGGCGGGAGTGGGCGGAGGCGGCGGCGGGGCGGCGATGGCCGGAGTGGGCGGAGGCGGCGGCGGCGGAGGAGGAGGGGCGGCCTGCACCACCGGAGGCGACGGCGGAGGCGCAGGCAGCTCGGGGGCGGGGAGGGAGGGCGTTGGCGGCGACGAAGGCACGACGGGCGGAGGCGCCAGCACGGGCAGGATCGACGGACGGCCAACGGGGGGACGTCCCGAAGCTACGCTGCCCGTCCCCGGGGGCGCGGTGGCCGCGAAGACGGAGGTGGGTGAGGCGAAGGTTCCGCCGAGGTGCAGGCCGTAGAAACCGTCGGGGCGGCGTCCTGGCGCCGCCGCCATCTGCAGGATGCTGCCGATGGTGGGTGACGATTTGAGCAGGGCGTCCCCCAGCTTGAAGCGCAGGTAAGCGTTGATGGTGGAATACGCGACGGGATCCCGCAGCGCGATTTCACCCTCCAGGGTCAGCTCGGCGTCCAGCGACTTGCCTTGGATTCCCTGCAGCTTGGCGACGCCCTTTTGGATCGCTGCCCGCCCCACGAAGTCACCCAGCCGCACACGCGGCAACGTCAACCCCGCGGCCAGAAAGGCGTTGCCGCCGCCGATCTTGATGGGGGTCTTGCCGTCGCCCACCACGCACCCCGCGCACTTGAACGAAATGTCGCCGCTTGTGTCAGCAAAGTTCCCCGTGCCCGAATCGAGCTGCGCCGACAGGTCCAGTGTCCCGCCGAGGGGCAGGTTCAGGGATTCGCGCGCCCCGGGGAGCTGGGCCATGTTGATGTTGCGCGCCCGCACGTCATAGTGGAACGGACCCTTCTTCGCGGCCCGCGCGTTGAGCGCGACGGAGCCGCCTAGCCCGGCCAGCTCCAGGTCCATGGCATGGCCGTTGGACAGCAAGAGCGGCAGCAACGCCAGGCGCGCCGATTCAAAGCGGGCCTGCATGGGCTTGGTCGCCGGGGTCGCGGGGACGCGGGAACGCAAGCGGATGTCCCTGAAGCTGACAGCGAAGGGGAACGCCGGACCGGCGCTGGCGATCTCCAGGTCGTAGCCGTTCTTGGCGGCGATGGCCACGGCCATCTCGCGCGCCCGGTCGTACGGAAAGCAGAAAGTCAGCGCCACCAGATAGGCGGCCACACCGAACGCCACGAATCCCGCCGTGCGACGTATCAACCGAATCCGTTCGGAGGTCACATGCTCTCCTTGTTGGATTTGGACGGTGACGCCGCCCGGGCTTTGCTGCTGGTCGTCCCTTCCGCTTTCACCACCCCACCGCTATCGGCCGTGCTGTCCGGCTTCTTCTTGCCAGCGGGACCATCCTTGACCCTTTCAAAGGCAGTGGCGGTCAACTCGGCGTCCAGCTTGTCTGCCTCGGAGAAACGGCGCTTCAACGACAGGCGCGTGCAGAAGATGGGACGCGGTCCCGTCTCCACGCGTCGCAAGAAGTTCGACAGGGCCTGCAGGCCCACGCCGCGCATTTTCAAGTCCACGTCATGCTCCAGCCAGCGCTTCCCCACCGCCAGCGGCGGACGTTCGTTACTCTCGGCGATCTGCACGGTTTCCTCGCGCGCCGCGGATTCGATGTCAGCCACCAGCTGCGGCGGGTCCGTCCCCAGGCGTACCTCCTGGGCCTGGGCGCGCGCTTTCGCTTCCAGATAATCGTCGCGATTCTTTCCGATGGTGGTCAGGGCATCGCGAATGTCGGCGTTGCCTTCTTCCAGCTCGCTGATGCTGCTGAAGACCAGATAGATACCCAACCCGGTGGCCACCGCCAGCACCCCGATGGACAGACCCGCCACCAGCCGGCGCTCGCGCGGGGCCATCCGCTCCCATTCCGTGGTGAAATAACGGAAAGGGCGGGCGAAGATGCCCTGGGTCCGCTCTCGAACCTTGGTCCATACGGTGCGGGTCATGGACATTTCGACCCCACCGTCAGGGTGAACTGCTTGGCTTCATCGGACACTTCGGTCACCGCCCCCTTGGTCACTTCGTCGTAGCAATCGATCTCCTTCAACTTGGCGGAGATCTCGTCCACGGCGGTCGCGGAGTCCACCGTCCCCTTGATGAAGGTCTTCTTCGGCTTGATGTCCAGCTCGGCGATGTCCAGCTTGATGCGGTCGGGGTCCGGCATCTTCTTCGAAATCTGATCCAGGAGATCATAGGCGGTCGCCCTGGGCACGGGCGCCAGATCTTCGCGAAAGCCCTTGCGTAAAGTCTGCGAGACCGCCTTGGCGTCGGTGCGCGGAGCCCCGAACAGCTCCTGGGTCGCCACCCGCAGCCGGGTGTCCAGCGACTTACGCTCCGCCCCCAGGTTCGACAGCGAGGCGTATACGTCCAGCCCCCCCGCGAACAGGATCGCCGCCGCCAGCAATCCCAGGTGGGTCGCCTTCTGGCGCAATATCGAGAAGCTGGCCCGGTACAGGAATGGCCCGCGCCGCAGGTCGATCTCGCGGCGCCCGCCGCTGGCTGCCACCACGATGGCGGTGGCCAGCGCGAACGCACTCGACTCGGAGGCCTGCCGCACGTAACGGGTCGTCTCTTGCATGGCCATGGCCACCGACCCCATGGCCATCGGAATGGCAGGGCGGTCGACTGTGGTGTCCTCCTCGGTGCTATCGACTGACATCGCCCCGAGTTCGTCCAGCTCGTCGTTGGCCTCCTCGTCCCCCCGCCGCAACGGGGTGGCCAGCGCGGACGCCGTTCCCTGCAAGGTGTTCGGCACCGGCAGGAAGGTCACCGGCAGCCCCAGTTCCTCTTGCAGGAACTCCACCATCCCCTTCAGACGGGCGCTGCCCCCGGTTATGTAAAGGACCGCCACCTCGACGTCGCTGGCCGCGCGGAACCCGGCCAGGGTCTGCCGGACTTCGCGCATGAGGGGCGCCAGGGCGTTGCGCAGCGCCTGATCCAGCGTCATCTCCGCCGGCGAGGCGTCACGGGCCGCGGCCTGCGGCACCAGCCGGGCCACGCCGCGCTTCACCTGCTCGGCGCGCCCGGTATCGACGTCAAGGGCCTCGGCGATGGCGGCGGTCAGGTGTTGGCCGCCGCGGGTGATGGCACGGGCGAAGATCCCTTGACCATCCTTTCCCACGAAAAAATTGGTGCGAACATGGCCCAGATCCAGGATGGCGGGCACCCGGCCCGAATCCAGATCCGCCGCCGGATCGCTGATGTGCAGGGCGTGATACACGATGGGGGCGGCGTAGAGCGCCCGTGGATCGATGCCGTTTTCCTTCAGGGCATCCAGCCACGCGGCCACGTGATCTCGGCGCGCCGCCACCGCCAGCACGCTGGAGCCGTCATCGTCTGTGCGAATGGTGACATGGTCGAAGACCACATCCTCCAGGCTGTGCACGATCTGCCCCTCCAGCTCGTAGCCGATCACTTGATCGATCTTGCGCTGGTCGGCAAACGGGAGCTGTAGTGTCCGGATGGACAGGGCATCGCCTGGGAGCGCCAGGTACAACGTGGCGTCCGACGACACCCGGGCCAGGCCTTCGCGCACCGCGCGCACCTGGCGGGTCAACAACGGGTCGGCGCCGTCGTCCACCATCTCCTCGAAGGCGCCCCGGAAGGTGGTCTGCCGGAAGCCCACCTCGAACACCACGAACTTGATCGAGAACGCGCCGACATCGATGCCGCAGATGGGATGGGCCATGGCTCCGCTTTATTCCTCTCGCCAGTACTGCAGGACGCCCGCGGCCTGCTCGGATTGAATATTCAAGGTCATGGGATTCTCCACGATGCGCCCGGTGTCCACGATCGCGGTGATCTTCTTCTTCACGCGGCCGGAGGTGCCGGTGGCCACGATGCGGTACATCCGCGGCGCGCCGACGTAAGCAACGGCGGCCAGGGCGGCCCGGTCCAGCACCAGCGGCTTCATCCCCTGCAAAACTCGGTAGCGCGGATCGTCGGACAGCACCGCCGTCTCGGGCTTGCTGGCCACATTGATGATGGTGTCCAGGCTGTCGAAACCGCCCGCGGAGGCGCGGTCGCACAGGATGGTGGCCAGCGGATACAGCTTGGTATCGTCCAGGATGGAGGGATCAGCGGTGGCCGTCTTGGAGGGGTCGGTCATCGCGGCGGCGCGGATCACCCCCATGATCAGCGGGGCGCAGTCACCCCCCAGGCGATTGCTGATCGTTCCCAGGTTTACCCTGCAGTCGGCGTTGGTGTTCTGGTACACGGTCAGGTACGGTCCGAACGCCTCCAGGAACTCGTCGCTGACACCGCGCACCTGCTTGATCTCCTCCAGGCTGTCGTAGCGGTTGTCGTGGGCGCGGTACTTGTCCTTCTCCGCATCGTAGTGATAGTCCTCGGCGGCGGTGGCGCCTTCGGGCGAGAACATCTGCTCGTCGTTGTCCGCCCAGTCAATGAGAGCCCGCGCCACATCCAGCCGGGACACGAACTGCCCGGTGCTGTTGGCCTCGCTGAACAGACGGTCATAACGGGGCGAGAACATCAGCCCGGCCAGCAATCGGAAGACGTTGAGCTGGCGGATCTTGAAGGCGTTGTTGAACACGTCCAGGCCGGCACCGCAGTTCAGGTTGATCTTTCCGTCCTCGGGGGTGATCTCGGCGTCGAAGCGACCCGACTTCATCCCCAGCCCCTTGGCCTGCGAGATGTCGAGGCCGATCAGGCTACCCAGGCTGGAGACCTCTTCCTTGGAGCCGCTGAAGAAGCCCATCAAGAGGTCGGCGTAGTCGGTGACGCGCAAGCTGATGCCGAAGCCCGCGGAGCTGGCCGCCCCCGCCGCGCCGTTGGCGCCTGACTTGTCCGTGCCCATCGACGCCTGCAACATCTTCTGTGCCTGCCCCATCATCGGTTCCACGAACCGCTGCTGGATCTTGATGAGCAGCCGCCCCAGATTCACCGCGGAGCGGGCCATGTAGTGGGCGCGCAGCTCGTCGCGGGCGTTGGCGGCCTGGGCGGCGTCCACGCTGGTGCCAAAGGTAAACTCGCCCACCAGGGCAATCATCAGAGCCAGCCAGGTGATCACCACCAGCAACGCCACCCCGCGATCGCGCCGGCGCCGCGCACGTGCCAGCGGCGCCGCGGACGCGCCAGCGGCGCGCCGACCACTGGAGCGTCCGCCGAACAAGGGCGGCACCGGCCGCCGCAGCAGTTGCATCACCTTGCGGGCGGCGTGACGGAGGCTCATCGAAAGGCCACCCTTTCGGTCATGTGGATGCGCGCGTCGGTGGCGTAGCTGACCTCTTTGCCACGCTCATCCAGGACCGTCAGCACGATGCGCACGTGGGAGGGCATGAAGCTGGTGCCCGGAATCTTGGTACTCCAGTCCTCGTGCCATTCTTTTTTTCGAAAGTCGTAATAGGCCAACTTGAGGCGCACGATGTCCGGACAGAGCACGTAGGTCTCGCCCGGGATGGTCAGCGGATCAGCGGCCTGCAGCCGGCGGGTCTCCCGTCGCATCAGGTTGAGCACGCGCCGATCGTCACGATCGCGCTCGCCGAAATAGCTGATGTTGGAGGTGTCGGATTCGGGGACGCCCCCGCGCAGCCGTTGGTGCGCGAACGACGAGAACACCAGCTCGTCCACGTCGGGGTGGCTGGTGCCGATCAGGCGCGTGCGGACTTCCTCGATGGAGGGGGTGTTGTTCTCCGACAGGAACGCCATCTCGATCTCGCGGGCCATGCGCATCAGGGCGACCCGCACGGTGTGGGTGCGGTCCTGCGCCGCCTCCACGCGTTTCTTGCTCTTTGATGCCTGGCTGAACGAGCTCCACATCAAGGTGGTGAGGGTGGCCAGGATCGCCATGACCAGCATCACCTCCACCAGGGTGAAGGCGGCAGTGTGGGCGGCGCCCGCGCGGGGCCGCCGCCACTGACGCCCGTGCACGGCCGTCGCCCTGATGAGCCGCCTCATCATCGCGTCACCGCTGGTTGGGTGCCCCGCGGGGCGGTGGAACCGCTGCTGCCTGTGGAGGTGGTGCCCGGCGTGCCACTCGCTCCGTTCGCACCCGGGACCCCCGCCGCGCCCAGCGACAGCGCCAGGTCGAGCTTGGCTGGGTCGGTCACGTAGGTCACCAGGTCGACCGCCTGTTCGGGACGCCCGCGCTCGTTCCAGAAGACGCGCAAGGTGACCCGCCGCACCGATTCTTCCAGGCCCACCCGGATGGGCTCGAGGAACGCTCCCATCAAGCCGCCCACCATGCCGGTCAACGCCTGCATGGGATCCTTACTTTGTTTTTGACTGGCCTCGCCAGCGGACTGCTGGGCCTTGGCGCCGACGTCGGAGGGCAGCTCGATCTTCTCGATGTTGGCCTCCCAGCTGAAGTTCGGGAAGCCGTCCTCCTCGAAGGTGCCATCTGCTTTCTCGTCCAGATCCTGGAAGCCGAGCTCGATGATCTTGTCTTCCATGGACACCATCTTGCCGCGCGCCAGCAGAGTCGCGGTGGTGATCATGTGGGAATGGGTGGTGGCACGCACGTTCGTGGTGATGATGTTCAGCAACACCACCAGGGTGAGCGCCAGGATCGCCACCGCCGCCATCACCTCCAGCAGCGTGAACCCGTTGCTGCCAAGCCGACGACCAGACTGACCCGCGCGCGCGCCCATCGTCATCATCATGGGATCGCAGTCCCCGTGTCATCGACCTGCTCATCCAGCCGTGGCTTGACGTATTCGTTGTAGACGCGCACCCGACCGGTGATGGGGTGCACCACCAGCGAGTAGATGGTCTCCCCCGCCGGGTCGGACAGGTGCACGATGGCCGGTTCGGTCTGACCAAGCGGGAAGAAATAGATGTACGCGCGCCCCTGGGTCACCGGATCGGACAGGCGCGGCGTGTACACGTCCATCACCTTGGTGTTCTTCAGCTTGACCGGCTTCAAGGTGGTCTCCTTGAAGGCCCCGAAGCGCACCCGCTTGGGCCGGAAGTCCTGCGGCTGCACCTTCGACATGTCGAAGCCGCCGGCGGCCTCCGACAGGTCCGCCCTGCGCCGATCCTTCTCGTCAGTTTCGGCCTGCAGG
>JBDSME010000281.1:0-3324 GCA_039916065.1 Polyangia bacterium | reverse complement strand
CGAGTATTGAAGGACGGGAGGTATATAAGTCGCTCGGGCAAAAATGCCATCGGACCCGAGGAAGTTCCCGCCAGGAATCGGCTAGATTGCAACGTTCGAGAGAGAAGCGCAAGCGACCCGGCTGAATCGAAGGTCGTCGCGTCACTGACACATGCAAAATGCCACGGACATAATGAGCAGGGAAAAAAATCGCCACGGCTTGCGGAGCCCGTTGGCCGCGGAGCACATCGCGGCGATCTGGGTGGCGGCCGCTCGCGAGCTTGGCTGGCAGGTGGTGCGCGGTAACTCCGCCTATGCCAGCACCGATGGAAAAGGGATCATGTCGGTCGCCGTCGACGAGAGTCTGGACCAGCAGGATGCAGTGCCGCAGTTGATCTTTCACGAGCTTTGTCATGGCCTGGTAGAAGGACCGCCCGGCTGGTCGCTGCCCGATTGGGGACTGAGCAACACCGACGACCGCGACGTCACGCACGAGCATGCGTGCTTGCGTCTGCAGGTGCATCTTACGGAAGGGCACGCCCTCCGCGAGTTGATGGCACCCACCACCGAGTACCGTGCCTATCACGACGATCTGACGGGCGAGCCTCTGCGTAGTGAGCACGATCCGGCGGCACTGATGGCCCGCCAGGCTGTTGAGCGGCCCGAGTCGCGGCACTGGGTGGCGGTGCTCGACCAGGCGCTGGCCGCCACCCGTCAGGCGTTGGATTCCGCCGCGATCGGCCTGGCGAGCGGACAGGTGCCGGCGGCAATGCATCCGGTGGGATTCGCGTTCGCCAGCCACGAGCAGTCGTGCGGCACCTGTGCCTGGCTGTATCGCGGCGGACGAGGGCGACCGGTGGAGCGGTGCAGACAATCCGTAGGTGCCGTAGGTGCCGTAGGTGCCGTAGGTGCCGCAGGTGCCGCCGGCGCGGCGGTCGCGGATGGAAACGGCCGGCGCACCGCCGCTCACTTCAGGGCGTGCGAGCGGTGGGAACCGCCCGTCGAATGTCAGGCGTGCGGCGCATGTTGCCGCGAGGCCTACCATTCCGTGACCATCTCCATGCGTGATCCGGTGGTCTGGAAGCAGCCCGCGCTGGTGGTGCGCAACGGGCACCGGTTCGAGATCTTGCGAAGCGGAGATCATTGTGCCGCCTTGACCGAGAGTCCCAGATCGTCAACCTCGCCACCAGGGGCGATGGCTGCCTTCTCGGACAGCGCCGCTCCTCGTGGCCTGTTCGCCTGCACCATTTACCAGGATCGGCCCCGTCCCTGTCGCGAGTTCGAGGCGGGCGGGCCGCACTGTCTGGTGGCGCGCCGGCGGGTTGGGCTCAGTCCCTGAGGGCGCGATGACGGCGTTCGTGGAGCTCTTCGTTCCGATCGACGAGATCGATGAGGTGCGTATGGAATCGCAGCCGCCGCCGGGCGCGTCCGGGCAGGAGCTTGCTCGCGCGCCGAAACGCCTGTCGCGTCTGGCGGAACAGGCGCTGGGGTGGACTCCCGGTTCAGCCGTGGCGCTGCGGGTATGCCGGCAGTCGCTGGATGCGCGCAAGGGACGGCCGCTCGGCTTTCGGCTGCGCTGCCAGGTCAGCCAGGACGTCGCCGATCTGGCAAGCGAGGGGATGGGGGTGCGCACGCCCCTGGTGTGGCCCGCGGGGAGACCCAAGCCGCAGGTGGTGGTGGTCGGCGCTGGACCCACCGGGAGCTGGGCCGCCTTGCGTCTGACGGAGGCGGGCGTTCCGGTGACCATCCTGGAGCGCGGCAAGGCGGTGCAACCGCGGCGCGTCGATCTGGCCCAGCTCACCCGCGGGCACCTCGACCCCGAATCCAACTATTGCTTCGGCGAAGGCGGCGCGGGCACTTATTCCGATGGCAAGCTGTACACCCGGTCCAAGGATCGGACGGCGGTGGCGGATGTGCTGGCCGATCTGGTGCGTTTCGGTGCGCCGCCAGCCATCGAGGTCGATGCCCGCCCGCACGTGGGGTCGAACCGTCTGCCCAAGGTGTTGACGGCGTTGCGCTCTCACCTGGAAGAACAGGGCGTCAACTATCGCTTTGGTACGGAAGCCACCTCCCTGCGCGTGGAAGGGGGGCGCGTCCGTGCCGTCGCGCTCAGAGGCGGTGACGAGATCCAGGCTGACGTGGTGGTGCTGGCGGTGGGCCACTCGGCGCGCTCGGTGTATGAGTGGGCACACCATCAGGGCCTGGCCCTGGAACGCAAATCGTTCGCCGTGGGGGTCCGGATCGAGCATCCCCAGGCGTTGATCGACGACATCCAGTACGGTCCGGCGGCAGGACATCCCCGGCTGCCGCCCGCGTACTACGACCTCACCTCGCGGGGGGCGGGTCGCGGCGTGTACAGCTTCTGCATGTGTCCGGGGGGATGGATCGTGCCGGCCGCCACCGAACCCGATGGCGTGGTGGTCAACGGGATGAGCCTGTCGCGCCGTGACTCGCCCTACGCCAATTCGGGGTTCGTGGTCACGGTCGACACCAGTGACATGGGACCAGACGCCGCCGGACCGCTCGCCGGAATCGAGTTTCAGCGCGGCATCGAGCGTGCCGCTTTCACGCGCGGCGGCGGCGCCTTCCGCGCGCCGGCGCAACGTCTGGAGGATTTCCTCGCGGGCCGGACCAGCCCCGTGGTGGGAGCCTCCAGCTACCGGCCCGGCCTGACGCCCAGCACGCTTGATGGGATCTTCCCGGGTTTCCTGCTCGAAGCGCTGCGCGAGGGCTTGCGCGGCGTGGGTCAGCGGATGCGGCGGTATCTGCATCCCGAGGCTCTGCTTGTCGCCGCCGAGACCCGGACCAGCTCGCCGGTCCGCTTGCTGCGAGATCCGGTGACCTTGCAATCTCCCGGCGTGAGCGGCCTGTTTCCGGCAGGGGAGGGCGCCGGTTATGCAGGCGGGATTGTCAGCGCCGCTCTGGATGGGGTGCGTATCGCCGAAAGTCTCGTGCGCGGCGCGTCCTGACTAGAGCGGCTTCGCCGCTCGCGGGAGGGCTAGCCCTCCCGCGGGCCCACCCGCTTGCCGTCGATCCCGGCGCGGCAAAGCCGAGCCTCCCGGTGCTTGAACCGGTCTTTCCGTTGCCTGAAAACTTGCTTCATTCGTCAAGCTTTTGATCGGGTAAGGCATGTAACTACGGCTTGTCGGGAAATTCCGAGCGGTTCTCGACGGAGGCAGGGCGTGGGGTGCGCGGAGCTTCGCGCAAATCGATGGGACCACCGGCGCGGCACCAGCCGATGGAGGCAAGCCAGGTTCGAGGGGTAGCGACCGGGGAGGGCACTGGCGGTGACGCCGGGGGCTGCGCCCAGGCGTCAAACCAGGGGCCGGAGCTGCGCGGGTCAAC
>JBDSME010000280.1:0-5363 GCA_039916065.1 Polyangia bacterium | reverse complement strand
GCCTCGAAGCTGCTCGGTCGCAAGAAGATGTTCGCGCTGTACTATGCGCTCTCCGGGCTGGCCCTGTTTGCCACGTTCCACCTTGACCTCACACCCGAGGTGCGCATGCGCCTCTATTTCTTCGACGGATTGACGGTGTTCGGGGTGTTCGGCGCCTTTACCTACTACCTGCCGGAGCTGTTTCCCACCCGGCTGCGCGCCACCGGTGCGGGCTTTTGCTACAACGTCGGCCGCATCCTCACCGCGGCGGGGCCCTTCCTGGTGGGGCATTTCGCGGCGCGCGGCCCCGATGCCTTGACTGGCGCCCTATCCACGCTCTCCTTCGTGGCCATCGTCCCCGTCGCGGGTCTGCTGTTCATGCCGCTGGTGATCGAAACCAGGGGTCGCGCCCTGGAGTGAGCCGGACGGGCCGAGAACGGTTCAGTCGAGGCGAGAGCGGCGTGCCCGATCGGCGACGGTGTTTGAATGATTACTGGCAAGGTTGTTGGCAAGGCCAATGGAACGATTGGTGGAACGATGGGTGTGCCCGCCCGTGACGGCGCCCGTGCGATCGCGAACGGTCGCGATCAACGTGGCCTCCGTCGCCTCATCCACGTTCAGTACGGCGCGCCCCTGCAGGATGGAGGCGATGATCTCGTCGCCAGACACGTCGCCGACGTATATGCCCTCGCGCTTGGCCAGGGTGTTGGCGAAGCGGACCAGGTTGCCGCAGGAATGCGGGCCCGCTTCCCGGTCGTAGGCGTCACACCGTTGGATGGCATCGACCGCGTCGGGCGGCAACTTCCAGGCCTCGGCCACGGCCGCCCCCACCGCGCGGTGAGATTCGGCGACGGTCTTTTGCCACAGGGTCTCGGTCATCCAGGGGACGTCCAGCTCCTCGATGAGCTTTCGTTCGGCTTCCAGCAGCAGTCCGCCGATGATGGGCTTTCCAATGTCGTGCAACAGACCGCCCAGGTAAGCGGCGTCCGGCTCCACGCGGCTGTGCAGCCTGTCGGCCAGATCGCGGGCCAGCATCCCGACAGCCAGACAGTGCTCCCAGATCAGCTTGAACTTCTGGCGGATGCCGGAGCTGCGCGAAGTGAAGACCTGGCAGGCTGCCACCTCCACCAGAAGGATGCGCATCGGCTTGACCCCGATCTGACTCACCGCCTGCTCCAGGGTTTTCACGGCGTGACGTCGCGAGTAGGCGGCGCTGTTCACCACGCGCATGACCCGGGTGGCGATCACCGGATCCTGTTCGATGATCCGCGCCACATCCGCGAAGGTGACGTTGGGATCGCGCAGCACGTCCAGACACTTCAATGCCACGAGCGGCATGGACGGAAGCTGCAGGCGGTTCTCCTTGATCCGACGCAAGATGATATTGGACAGGGCGCGGCCGACCTTCTTGGCCTGCACCCGCTCCGTGCGCAGAACCTCCGCCGGCGTGGCCGGTCCCGCCGGCTCGGGCATGGACGTGGAAACGGCCGAAGCGACCACGGTGCTGCCGGGCGACACCGCCTTCTCCATGGCGCGGCGGAAATCGCGCACGCTGGGCCAGCGCGCGTCGGGGTCGGTGGCGATGGCGCGCATCACCACGCTGGACAACGCCTGGGAGATCCCCTCGCGCCTTTCATGGGGTGGCAAGGGCGACTGGCGAAGCGCGGGGGAGACATTCTCCTCGTGTTCCCGCACCCACGGGGTGGCGCCCACCAGCACCTCGTACGCCAGTATCCCCAGCGCGAAGATGTCCGAGGCGCTGTCCGGCTCCGCGCCAGCGGCGACCTCGGGAGCCAGATAGGGCGTGCGCGGGAACGCCCCGATCCGTTGCAGCTTGTAGGCACCGAAGTCCAGGACCTTCACGAAGTCCGGGTAATCGACGCTGTTGGTGATGAAGACGTTCTCTGCCTTGAGGGCGGCGTGGATCAGGTTGCGATCGTGCGCCGCTCCCACGGCGGAGGCGACCTGTGTCAGGATGCGCACCGCCACTGGCTCCGCGAGCTGTCCCACCCGCTCCAGGCGCTCGCCCAGTGACTCGCCCTCCAGCATCTCCATCACCACGAAAGTGAGGTCCGTGAAACCGGACGGGAGGGTGCCCGCGGTGGGGCGGGGCATCTGCCCGATGTCCAACACGTCGACGACGTTGGGATGCCTGATGGTGCTGACCACCTTCAGGTGCGTGATGTAAGCATCCAGTCGGTCACGCGCCGCGCTCAGCTCGGGCGACAGCATCTTGATGGCGGCACGCCTGCCGATCACCGGATGCTCGGCGTAATAGACCGACCCAGAAGGACCGGCGCCGAGCTCGGTAACCACACGATAACCGCCGACCAAGGTTCCGATCACCTCACCTATCTCGGCCCTCCGACCCCGAACCTTGAAGTACCGGGCGCCACCTTCCATGTAGGTGTCGGCGAACGACGCGGCCAAGGACCGTTACTATTCGACGAGCGCGACCGACGCGAGCCGCAGGCGGCGGGCACACCCGCCAGACCAGAGAATCTGACAAGCGAAGAAAACTTTCAGCTCACACGAGTAGACCCTCCACCTCGCGCGCGAGCGCAAACCTGAGCGTCGAATCAGACACGTCGCGTCGGTTTCGATCCCCTTTCCGTTTATACGGTCATCGCGGCGCGTAGCCTTCCATCGCTTGCCGGGCGCGGGCGCGAAACGCCGCCAGTCGGTTGACGACGGTACGCCTGGAAATTCCCAGGGTCACCGCTACCTGGTGCTGCCCCATCTCCTGTACAAAGGAAAGCCAAGCCACCCGCCCGACCTGGCGCGACACGCTGCGCGTCAGGTAAGCCTCGAGATCGAACCCCGCGAACGTATCGTACTCCTCGCCTTCCTGACCACCGTCGAACTGGACCAGCAGCTCTCGCTGCCGCTTTCCGTCGCGGAGCTGATTTCGACAGTAGTTGGTCGCGACGCACAACAGCCAGCGCCGTTGCTCCTCGGGCTCGGCAATATCGGCGCGGCGGCGCAAAGCCCGCGCGAAGGTCTCGTGTGCCGCATCCTCGGCGGCGGCCCGATCGCCCAGCAGGCGTTTGCAGCGCGCATAGACATCCCACCGATGTGTTCGGTAGAGGGCAGTCCAGCGGTCTTCCAGCGAACAGCCAGAAGCAGGCTGCTCGACAATCGGCTTATGTTTATGTCGCAAACATGTTAGGGACATGATTAATAACGGCCCGGCAGTATCAAGCAGAGGGCAGCAACAACCCACCCTGCGACCGGGATGCCAGCGCGATGAAACCCGAGGATTCAGCGAAAATTCAACACTTGGAACCCGTCCCCGCTCCCCGGGGGTGGTCGCAAGTGGGCCAGTCACAAGACCCAGCGGCTCAAATCGAGCCCCTGGGCAGCGCCAGCAACTTCGTAACTTGCTTTCCCGAGCCGCTCTTCATCGTCGAGCGGGCGACGCTGCGCATCATGGCCATGAGTCGAGTCGCGCCGGACGAACTCGGCCCGAATTCGTCGCCGCTCGAACAGCGGCGCCTCACTGACCTGTTGCACGTAGACCTGCCTAGCACGGTCGAGATCGGCAGTCCGTTGTCCGTGGGTGGCCGATGGCTTGCGGCCCCACAGCCTTTCGAAGTTCACGTCCGAATCGCGGCGGTATCGCCTGACCTCTGGTTGGTCCTGGTACGACGCGGTGGCGATCCGGCGCGGGTCTCCGAGGAGTTGCGGGAAGCGAACCGCTTCCTTGAGGCGGTCGTGGAGAACATTCCCGACATGATCTTTGTCAAGCGTGCCAGCGACCACACCTTCTTCCGTTTCAACCGCGCCGCGGAAGAACTGCTCGGTTGGAAGCGAACGGACATGGCAGGAAAGTCCGATTACGACTTCTTTCCGAAGCAGGAGGCCGATTTCTTCCGCGCCAAAGATCTGGAAATCTACGCCCGGGGTGAGCTGCTCGAAATCGAAGAGCCGATCAGCTCGCGCCACAAGGGCACCCGGTGGCTACACACCAAGAAGGTTCCGGTCTACGACGGCGGGCGCCCCCTCTACATCGTCGGTATCTCCGAGGACATCACGGAACGCAAGCTGGCCGAGGAACGGGCGCGCGTTCTCGAGCGAGAGCTGGCTGCGGTGGTGCTCAAGGCGAACGACGCCATCGTCACCTGGACGCCGGGCGACGGAAAGATCGTGTCGTGGAACCCGGCGGCGGCCCAACTCTATGGCCTGGACGGGGCGCCCCGCGAGGGCCTCACCATCGCCACTCTGGTCCCGCCCAGCTTGCGTCCAGAGCTGTCCGCCAACACCGAACGTCTGTTCGCTGGGCACAAGCTGCCGGTGGCGCAGACTTACCGTCTCCGCGGCGGAATCGAGATCGAAGTGGAGGAGAGCTTGTCATTGATCCCGGGCGGCGTGGAGCGGCCGGCGCGCGTCGCCAGCATCGGGCGTGACATCGGCGAATTGGCACGTCTCCGGCGCGCGACCGAGATCCTGACCGGCGGCGGACCCGAGGACGAGAGCGACACAAACGCGCTGGCGCCCGCGATGCGCGAGGTGATCGCCGCCGCCGACGACGTCGCCCAGGACCGGTTCGCGAACGTGCTGCTTCTGGGAGAGACCGGCGTGGGTAAAACCTGGCTGGCCCGCCGTATCCATCAGCGCAGTCCACGCGGCGGAAAGCCGTTTCTGGACATCAATTGCGCAGGGCTGGCCCCGCAGCTGCTCGAAAGCGAACTCTTCGGCTATGAGCGCGGCGCCTTCACAGGCGCCGTCAGCCCGAAGCGAGGACTGGTGGAAGCCGCGGATGGTGGCACCGTGTTGCTCGACGAGGTGGGCGAGCTGCCGATCAACGTTCAGGCCCATCTGCTGACGTTCCTGGACGAGCACCGTTTCCGACGTGTTGGCGGTACGCGCGTGATGCAGGCGGACGTGCGCATCATAGCGGCGACCAACGTCGATCTGGTTGACCGGGTCGCGCAGGGTCTGTTCCGGAAGGACCTCTTCTACCGCCTCAGCGTCGTGCCGATCCGCATTCCACCGCTGCGCGAGCGCCGCATCGACATCCCGGGACTGGCCCGCAGCATTGTGGCCGAGCTGGCCCGGCGCGCGGGCCGCCACGTCCGCGCCAACCTTGCCCCGGCCGTGGCCGCCGCGCTCGAACGCTACGACTGGCCCGGTAATCTGCGCGAGCTTCGGAATGCCCTGGAACGGGCGCTCATCGCCAGCCGCGGCGATCCCATCTCGCTGTGCCACTTGCCACCCGAGATCCGGGCCAACACTTGCAGCGGCGACAGCTCGCAGCGCCTGGAGGATGTCGAGCGCGCCCACATCCGTCGCGTCCTCGAATCGAGCGGCGGCAATCGCACCCGTGCGGCGCAGGTCCTCAACATCGGCCGGTCGACACTGAAGCGCCATCTCGCGGAGATGGC
>JBDSME010000279.1:0-3131 GCA_039916065.1 Polyangia bacterium | reverse complement strand
CTGATCGGAGGGGAGAAAATCCTCCACGGTGCGAACGGTGGCCACCATGCTTGACAGCGGCGGCACCGTCATCGCCTGGCGGACGGCAGCGGCCACCAGGCGCGCCTCTGATTCGCTGTCGCACAGGAGCACCGTCGGGGTCAGATATTGCCCCAGCAGAGTGTCCATCTTCTTGCCCCAGAAGCCCTCGCCGGAAAGCCAGGTGTCGGCGCGTCGCATCCGTCCGAAGTCGTATTCCAGTTGCTCGGGCCCGAAGCGCCGCACCTTGATCACCGCCAGCACCGTCAACAAGGCCGCCGTTGCCACGATCGCCCGCGGATGGCGGACCACCAACCGTGACAGCAGGACCACCGGCCGCCGCGCCTGCGCTCGCGCCGAACGATCGGGCGCAACGTAGGCCCCCCGTCCGCGATCCAGCCAGGCCACCAGCGGCGGAGCCAGCACGAAGGTGGTCGCCCAGCACAGGACCATCCCGATGCCGCCAATCACCCCGAACTGCCGGAACCCACGAAACTGCATCGCGATGAGAGACGCATAAGCCACCCCGGCCGCCAGCGCCGCGGACAGGGTTCCCAGGCGCGTCCCGGCCATCCCCAGGGCCAGCGCCTCTTCCACGGCGTGTCCGCGGCGGCGTGCTTCGACGTAGCGGGCCAGTTGGATGATCCCGAAGTTGATCCCGTTGCCAACGATGATCGATCCCAGAAAGGCCGTGTTGGAGTTCAGCTCGCGGATGCCCAGCAGATTGCCCAGGGCAAAGGCGAGCACCGTGGATACCCCCAGGGGCAAGAACAGCACCAGCACCCCGGACCACCAGCGGAAGTAGAGGAACAGCGCCACGATCACCGCCACCACTACCAGGATCGACGAAACCGTCAGATCCTCCATCAAGGCGGCGGTCTCCTCGGACGACACCGCCACGTCCCCCGTGAATCCCATCTTCAAATCGGGCGCGTAAGCCCTCGGCCCGCCCAGCGCGTGGATGTCGGCCCGGACGCGTTTCAGGAGGCGCTCGGCCTGCTGGGCGCTGGTGGAGAATCCACCCACCTCGATGAGCAACAACGAAAGCCCGAGACGCGCGCTGGCGAACCGGTCTCCCGCCAGGTCCGTGGTGGGGGCGCGCGCCAGGTACTTCTGCTGGATGTCGGTGAAATCCAGCGGCGGCGGTCCGGTGTCGTCGAGCAGTGTGTTCGTCTGTTTGCCGTACTCGTAGTGCAGGCGGTCCTCGATGCGCTCGCGAATGGTGCCGAGGTCGCCCAGTTCCACCAGCAGCGGGGCGTGCCGCTCGATGAAGGACCGTTCGGCGGCGAATCCCAGACGCACCCCGCCGACCAGTTCGGGGGGATACTGGCGCACGCGCGCCGCCAGATCGTCGACGAACCGCCCCGCGGCCCGCATGCGGACCGGGGAAGCATCGGGCCCCGCATCCACCAGCACGCCCAGAAACTGAAGCCCCGGCATGCGCGAACGCAGCTCATCTATGGCCTTCACGCTGGGCGCATCGCGCGGCAGCAACTCCTCGATGTCGCTGCGCAGATTGGCGTAAAGGTGGACGGTCCGCCAGACCGCCGGCACGGCCAGCAGCACCGCGCCCAGCCACAGCCACCCCCCATAACGCAGCGTCCACGCCACGAAGCGCCGGGTACGCGCATCGGCGGTGTGTGAAGAGGAAGCGAAAGACGCCACGGGGCGCGGAATATATCGTGTGTCGACGGGAGACGCTCGAAACCCGTGATAAATTCTCCGGTTCCGATGGCCCAATGTGTCCCCACCCGCTCCGCCTTTATTTCGCTCGCGCACCACGGCCGCCTGGCGTTCGTCTACCGGGAGGTGGTGGCCGATTCCGACACGCCCGTGTCGGCCTACGCCAAGCTCGGGCGCGGCCCCTACTCGTTCCTGCTGGAAAGCGTGGTGGGCGGTGAAAAGTGGGCAGCCTATAGCTTCGTCGGGGTGCGCCCGCGCGCCGTGATCCGCGCCCGCGGAGAAGAGGTCGAGTTGTTGAGGCCACGGGTCACCGCCCCGGCCGGCGGCGGTACCGCGGCGGTCGCCGGCGGGGCGTTCGAGGTGAAGGAACGGTTCAAGACCAGGAATCCGGTGGCGTTCGTCGACAGTTACCTGGCCGATCTGGCGCCGGCCGTCCCGCCGGGATTACCGCGTTTTTTTGGCGGTGCCGTCGGCTGGATCGGCTACGACGCCGTTCGCGGCTTCGAGAAGCTGCCCGCCACCACGCCCGACGTCCTGGGACTGCCGGAGATCTGTCTGTGCCTGACCGACACGGTGGTCATCTTCGACAACCTGCGCGGCACCGTGAAGGTCGTGGCGGCCGCCGACATCGGGGAGGGCATCGATGCCGGCGCGGCTTACGACGACGCCTGCGCGCGAATCGACGATGTCTTGCAGCGGCTGGCCCGCCCCACGCCGCCGCTGCGCACCTTGAATCCGGCGCCCGTCACGCCACCTGCCCCGCGGACGACAGTGACCCGCGAGGCCTACGAGTCGAACGTGCGGCGCATTCAGGAGTACATCCTGGCCGGCGACGCCTTCCAGGTGGTCTATTCGCAGCGGTTCGAGGTTCCGCGCGGCGACGTGGACCCCTTCGACGTGTACCGTGCGCTGCGGGTGACCAATCCTTCACCGTACATGTTTCACCTGGAGTTCCCCGAGGCGGTGGTGACGGGGGCCTCCCCGGAGGTTCTGGTGCGACTGGACCGCGGGGAGATCGAGCTGCGACCCATCGCCGGCACCAAGCCGCGCGGCGCCAGTCCTGAACAGGACGAGGCGCTGGCGCGCGAGTTGCTCGAGGATCCCAAGGAGCGCGCCGAGCACGTGATGCTGATCGACCTCGGCCGCAACGACGTGGGGCGCGTGGCGGCGCCCGGCACCGTCCGCATCACCGAGCAGATGGTGATCGAACGCTACTCGCACGTGATGCACATCGTGTCACACATTCGCGGGACCCTGTCGCCAGGACTGCGCCCGGGCGACGTGGTCAAGGCGACGTTCCCGGCGGGCACGTTGAGCGGCGCCCCCAAGATCCGCGCCATGGAGATCATCGAGGAGCTGGAGCTGTCCCGGCGCGGACTTTACGGCGGCGCCGTCGGCTACATTTCGTATACCGGCAACCTGGATCTCTG
>JBDSME010000278.1:0-2910 GCA_039916065.1 Polyangia bacterium | reverse complement strand
ACCGGCGTCGACCGCTGTGTCGACCTGATAGCCGGCACGGGTCAGCGCCGACTCCACGACCTTCAGGATGGTGGGGCTGTCATCGACGACTAGAAGATTTTCGCCGGCCATCCTTACGAGCGTCCGGTGGACAATCTAACACCGCGCCGGGCGGGCGATCCATCAATGGCGCGTCTCGGGCGCGTCTCGGGCGCGTCTCGCTGCGGTTCACGGCAGTTGGCAGGTCAAGGTGAGGGTCTGAGACACACCGCGTGAAATGTAGGAGCTGACCAAGGGGCGGAGGGGCCAAGCGTCGAAGTGACGCGGAGGTGGCGAAGTGGGCTGGCGACGGCCCCTGCACTCAGGATTCGGGCCAAAGCAGTCGATGCGAAGGTGAGCTGGGCACACGCGCATGAATCATGTTGTCAATGGGGCGGGCGCTCCGAATGTGCAGAGTCTCCCGGCAGAAAAAAAGATGAAGGGTTTTCCTCGACGCTTCGGCCCGTATGCCCTGGCCAAGCCGCTGGCGCGCGGCGGCATGGGAGCATTGTATCTGGCCGTTCGCGGCAGCGAGGCCCAGGCGCGCGTCTGCGTGATAAAGACGGTGCTTCCTCACCTGGCCGACAAGGAATACCTGCAGAGGTTTCGCGACGAGGGGAAGGTGGTGGTTCAGCTCTCGCATGAAAACTTGGTGCCGGTGTTCGATTCCGGGCAGGTGGGCGGCGAGATCTATCTGGGGATGAACTTCATCGATGGCAAAGATCTGCGCGCCATCTGGAACCGCTGCGCCAAGAAGGGCGTGGCCTTCCCCATGGACGTCGCGGTGTTCATCGTGCGCGAGCTGGCCCGCGGTCTCCACTACGCGCACACCTTCGGCGACATCAAGCTGGTGCATCGAGACATCTCCCCTCCCAACGTGCTGCTCTCCTACGACGGTTCGGTGAAGTTGACCGACTTCGGGCTGGCCTCGTCCACCCTGAAGATGGAGAAGACGGCGCCGGGAATCATCTACGGCAAGGTCAGCTACATGTCGCCGGAACAGGCCCGGGGCGAGGCCATGGATGGACGCACCGACCAGTTTGCCGCCGGGATCATTCTGTGGGAATTGCTCACGGGCCGTCAGCTCTATCCCGCCAAGGCGGCGGGAGTATCGCCCACCGCCAAGCCGGCCGGCAATGGCGCTGATCCGGCAGGCGCCGCAGGCAAGGGGGTGGCGGCGCCTGTCGCCAGCGCCAGCTCTGAGGACCTGCTGCGCATCGTTCGCAACCCGCAGCTCGTAGCGCCGTCCCGACGAGCTTCGCGCGTTCCCCCGGAGCTGGACCGCATCACCCTGCGCGCGCTGGCCCCGGCGCTGGCCGACCGATACGCGAACTGTGCCGATTTGGCGGCGGATCTCTCTGCCTATCTGGCAGCGGTTTCACCGGCCACCGACAGCGCGCGGGTGGCGAAGTTCATGGGTGAGCTCTATGCCGAGGACATCGTCGCCGAGCAGCAGGAGCGAGACGTTGTGCTGGCGGAGGCGCGGGCCCTGTTGCGCGGTCCGGCCGACAAGCGCTCCGCGGCCGACAAAACCGACAGGACAGCGAGCAAGCCCCTCTCTGCCGTGGCCATGCCGGCGGTGCCCGCAACCGCTCTCGTCCCGGCGGTCGCGCCGGCTCCACTCCGTCCTCCCGCGCCGGGCATCGCAGCGGCCAGGCCGCCAGCTCCCCCTGCCGGCGGGCGCACCGGGCGAGAGACCCTGGTGGGCGGACCCATCGATCACGCGCGAGGCCGCCACGACGCCAAGCGTGATGACGGCCTGTCGATTTCCTTCTCGGACGGTGACTCCAACTCCGGGCCGGAAGAGCCATCGCATTCCACGGTGGTGGGCTCGCTGGTGAGCGGTCGCTATCGTGTGCGCAGGCTGCGTGGCGAAGGGGGTATGGGCCGGGTGTACGAGGCCGAGCACATCGAGATCGGCAAGCGCGTCGCTCTCAAGATCCTTCATCCCGGTTACAGCCAGACCCCCGACTTGGTGGAACGGCTGCGCCGAGAGGCGCGGGCCGCGTCCCGCATCGGTCACCCCAACGTCGTCGACGTCACCGATTCGGGGACCACCGACGATGGCGCGTTCTTCTTCGTGATGGAGTACCTGGAGGGGAGGGAGCTGGGGGAGATCATTTTTGAAGAGAAGGGGCTGGACCTGCGGCGGGCCCTGGGTATCACCGCGCAGATCTGTCGCGCCTTGCAGGCGGCGCACAAGGCCGGCGTCATTCATCGTGACCTCAAGCCAGAGAACGTGTTGCTGGTGGAGCGCGATGGTCAGAAGGATTTCGTCAAGGTTCTGGATTTCGGCATCGCCAAGAACCTCACCGATCAGGATGACGAGCCGAATGGAAATCCGCGCCGCAAGCTGACCAACCCCGGCGTCGCCATGGGCACCCCCGAGTACATGGCGCCGGAGCAGGCCGCGGGACGCCCCGCCGATGTTCGTTCGGACGTCTACGCGGTAGGCGGTTTGCTTTATGAAATGTTGAGCGGACGGGCGGCGTACGAGGGCTCCAACTTCATGGAGATTCTCCACAAGAAGGCCAATCAGGCTCCCGCTCCCATATCGACTTTTCGCCCGGACATCCCGCCCGAGATCGAGGACCTGGTGAAGCGCACCATGGCCACCGACCCGGCGGCCCGTCCGCAATCCATGGAGGAGTTCGAGCGCGAGCTGACCGAGATTGCCTGGCAGGTGCTGCCCCCCATATTCCAGGATCGGGTCCTGACCGGCGGCCCGCCCGGCAGCCCCAACGCCAACGCGGTCTTGAGCGATACGCCGCGACCGGTGGTGCTGCACGGCGCCCGGGGCGCCGCCCTGTGGAGTGGCGGGGGCAGAGCGTCGGTGGCCGCTCTGTGGGAACGCGTGTCCACCGATCGCCGTCGCCTCTCCGCGCTGGGCGC
>JBDSME010000277.1:0-7631 GCA_039916065.1 Polyangia bacterium | reverse complement strand
CCAGCATCACGCCGATGGCATTCGCGCCCATGACCAGCGATTGCGTCACGTCGAAGGTCACGTAGCTCATCGATTGATCGTAGTCGGTCCACGCCGGATCGATCTCGTGGTTGCCGACCTTCTTGCCATTCAGATAGCCCACGAAGTGCCCGAGGCCCGTCAGATAGAGAAAGGCTTGCTTGACCGGCTTGGCGACCATGAAGGTTTTGCGAAACATCGGAGGGACGTCGTTCGCCGCGCTGACCGCCTCCGGGCGGCGAATCCACTGCGCGCCTTTGTCCCAATCGGTCGGCTGAAAGAAGGCGGTCACGAACGCGTTGGCGGCGCTCCAGGACGAGGCCTGGTCTTCCTTGTTCCAGGTGCGAACCTTCCACCAGTACTTGGTCGTCTTCGCCAGCGCGGGTCCGGCGTACGCCACGCCGTATTGCTGCGCGGAGACGACCTTGCCGCTGTCCCAGAGCATTCCCTGGTTGGAGGTGATGGCCGCCTCCTCGGCAGCAACGACAATCTGATACGCCGTCTGGGTTTCGGCGCGGGCGCTGTCGTTCACGACCCACGCGAACCGCGGCGCTTGAACATCAATGCCCAGTTGCTCGAAAAAGCCAACGAGCCGCGTCTGCGAGGGCTGGTTGCCGACTGGGCCAGCGGTACCCCCGCTCCCTCCCAGGCCGTTACCGCCGCTACCTGTTCCGCCCCCGCCGATCCCCTCGATTCCCCCGCTGCCGTCCCCGGACATTCCGGCCCCTCCGATCGCCCCCGTTGCCCCGGTGCCCGTGGGATTGCCATCAGCGCCGGCGCCCCCCGTGCCATTCGTCGCGCCCCCGTTCCCATCACCGCCGCTCCCACCCGAGGTGCCTCCCGTCACGGTGGTTCCAGTCCTGCCCCCCGTGCTCGCCCCTGGGGAAGACGAGCCGCAGCCCAAGAACGCGGACAACCAGAGGCACCCGCCGACGAGAAGGAGCAATCGCGAGCGCCCGCCGCCCATTCGACCAGCCCTGCGAGGTGGATACATCACACCTCTGGCAATCCCAGTTGCCTCGGGGGTGGCCCCGGGCGTGCGACCGTTGGCAAAGCCCGAGGCGTTCAGGCTGACACGGAACGACTCACATGTTCCTTCCATTGGAGACTCCTTCTGACGGCAGGGCACAGCTGTGGCTGGTGCCGGGGGGGGGACTTTGGAGAGCTTACAAGAAGGCAGAAGGGTTTCGAGCCATTTGCGCCGCAAGCGTTAGACAGGTCACCTCTCACCTGGTCGGCCCGGTGGAATGCGTCTCGGAGACAGGGCGGGCGTGGCGGACCGCGCTATGACCGCGCGCGTCCGGCGGCGCTTCCGGCCCCCAACGCTTCCAAGAAAATCTCCGCCACCTCGCGGACGTGGGGGTTCTCCAGCAGGCGCAGGTGATCGGCAGAGACGTTGCGCACGCGAATGCCCGGCACCACGTCGCTCCACCCCAGGCAGGGGCTCTGCATCAACACCATCTTCATTCGCTCCGCGGCCACCACCAAGGTGACATTGCCCACGAATTGACCCATTCGCGATACGTAGTCCTCGGTGGCCAGGCGGTATGCCTCCTGCCGTTGGTCTTCCAGCGGCAGCAGGCGTGCCTCGCCGTGGTACTTCTGGGCATCGCCGCGGGCGTCTTTCGGCCTTCCCCGGTCCACCAGGGCCCTGACCACGCGGTGTGCCCGTGCCGTCACCAACTGACCGAGGTGACCAGCCGACAATCCGCTCAATCTGGCGAGCTGGGCGCCCCGCCTGCGCAGACTTCGTTCGGGCAGCACGGCGTCAAGCAAACCGAGGAACGCAATCTCCTGGCCGGCCTCGCGAAACTGCCGTGCCACTTCGTACGCCACGATCCCGCCGAAGGACATACCCACCAGACGATAAGGGCCCACCGGCTGATGCCGGCGGATGATGGTCAAATATTCGCGTGCCAGCTCGTCCACGGACGGCGCGCGATCGGGCGAGTCGAACATCACCAACTCGCGACCGGCGTAGACAGCGCGCACGGAGTAGTGGGGCTCCAGGTGACGCGCCAGCTCTCGATACAGGTGGACGCCGACCAGCACGAACAGCGTCGGGCCGTCCTTGTTCGCATTCAACAATATGGGCCGCGGATCGCTGGTAAAGGAGCCCTGCGAATGTGCCGCCAGGGCCCGGACCGTGGCGTGCTCGAACAGGACGTCCGGGGGCAGGGTGATCCCGAGCTTGTTCTCCAGCTGGTCCAGCAACATCACCGCCAGCAAGGAATGCCCACCCAGGTCGAAGAAGTTGTCGTCGATGCCGAAGGCGTCTTCGTGAACGCCCAGGCAGGTGGAAAATGCAGCGGCGATGTTTCGTTCGACGCCGTCGCGCGCCGCCACGCGCGCCGCCGCCGCCGGCGAGGTTGCGGCGGTGAGGGGAGGCGGCGATTGCCAGGGCAGGTCATCCAGCGCCTTGCGGTCAAGCTTGCCGTTCGCCGTCAAAGGCAACGCATCCAGCACCACCAAGCTCTGCGGCAGCATGTAATCGGGCAGGCGCTTCGCCAGCGCCCGACGAAGGGAGGTGATGCCGCCTTCAGGATCTTGCGGGTTCACCAGGAAGGCCACCAGCCGCACGTCGAACTCTTCTAGCTTCTTCACCAGCACGGCGCACTGGACCGCCAGTCCCAGCTCGCGGATGGTGTTTTCGATTCCCGCCAGCTCGATGCGAATTCCCCGCACCTGAACCTGGAAATCGCGGCGTCCCAGAATCTCCAGATTGCCGTCGGGATGCAGGCGACCCATGTCGCCGGTGCGGTAGAACCGCCGCCCTTCGCGGTCGATGAACTTCTCCGCGGTCAGCTCGGGGCGCTTGAAGTAGCCGGGCACCACCCCCTTCCCCGCGAAGCAGATCTCCCCCACCACGCCGAAGGGGACCAGCTCCAGGTGGGCATCCAGCAGGCGCACCGCCACATCCGGAAATGGTCTTCCCACCAGGCTGCGCGCGACGGTGTTATCGCGGTTGACGGGATAGGTGGTTCCCATGCAGCTGATCTCCGTGCACCCATAGATCACGAAGATCTCCGCGTTCTCGAACACGGCCTTCATCTCTTCCATCACCGACGGTGGAACCAGATCGCCGCCTGACGAAGCGTGACGCATCCGCGGGAAGGACCGCGGCGCCGACGGGTTGCCCCGCAGGTAACGGAACAGGTTCCCCATCAGACTGGGCCCGGCGTGCACCACCGTGACCTGCTCCAGGGTGCGGGCCAGGCGGTCGGGCGCCAGCACGTCGTCTCGCTCCAGCAGACACAACGACCCCCCACAGCACAGCGGCGACACCAGCTCGAACATGCTGATACTGAAGGTGTAGCGTGCCAGCGAGCAGAACCGATCGTCGGCCCGGAATCCGTACTTCTGCTGCGCGACGTGGATGTAGTGGGCGAGGTTGGCGTGGGTGGCCACCACGCCCTTCGGCCTCCCGGTGGTCCCCGAGGTGTAGAGCTGATACGCGGGATCCTCCAGAGTTACGCCGGCATCTGGTGAGGTGGTTGGTTGCGTCTCGACGTCCGCCCAGTGCCGATCGAAGTAGAAATGTTCGAACAGGTCCGGTCTGGTGATCGTGCCCAGCCTGGACTGGGTCAGCACCAGGGGGGGCTGCGCTTCATCAAGGATGGAAGCCAGCAGGGCCTCAGGATGGGTCGGGTCAAGCGGAAGGTAGATTCCCCCCGCCTTGAAAACAGCCAGCAGCGCCACCAGCACGTCAAAGGACGGCAGCACGCACACCGCGACGGGAGTGCCCCTGGTCACTCCGCGGGAAAGGAGGTGATGGGCGAGCTGGTTGCTGCGGTGATCCAACTCCGCGTAAGTGATTCCGTGTTCCTTGAACGTCGCCGCGCAGCGGTCCGGCTGCGCGCGTGCCTGGTCCTCGAACAGGCGGTGCACGGGGGTAAGCGGGTAGCTGGCTTCGCCGCTATCGGCGCCCGTGGTCATCCGGTGGCGGTCGGCGCTGTCAAGCACCGGCAGGCGATGCACGGGCGACGTCGAATCGTCCAGCACGGCTATCAGCAATCGTAGAAAGGCGTCGGTCAGGCGTTCCACCGTCCGCCGCTCGAAGAGGGCAGCGTTGTACACCACCACCAGCGGCGCATCAGGCGGGCCGGACGTGGGTTCCAGCGCCGATTTCAGGCTGCCCGTGATCCCGAACACTAGGTGCAGATCGTAAGGGGGCGGCGCGGGCAATCCCTGGGCAGGTGTTCGGGCGGCCGCCGGAAGTGGCCGGGTGGCTGGCGCCCCCAGGGTGGGGGTGGGCGGTCCCTGGCCGAAGCTGATGGCGACGTTGGGAGACTTCCGGGTCGAGTCCTTCACCACGCCCGTTCCCGCGGTCCGGGCCGGGACCTGGGAGGACTGCAGCTGCTGCGCCACGTCTCCGATGGTCACCAGCACCGGAGAGGCTCCCGTGACCGCGGCGCGAATCAGGGCGCGGGTGGCGTCAGGGGAGGTGGGCGAACCGACGTGAACGTCCACGGCGACGCTGCTCTGCTGGGAAAACCGATGTAGCAGGGCGAGGAAGGTGCCCACCAGGACCGCCTGTCGGGCGCCATCGATGGGCGCTTTCAGAATTCCACTGGCCTGGACCGCGCGCCTCAGCTCGTCGTTGGCCGTGAACACCACAGTCGCGGGAACGAACTCCGTGTGGCCAGCTGACGCAGAACGATGGCCGTCGATGGGGAGTTGCACGAACAAGGTCTCCTCGTCCGTCGCCGCGGGGGCGGAGGGAGCGGGAGCAAGGGAATTGCTCGACGAGGTCGTGGATAGGTTCGCGGACAGGCTTGTCGCGGAGGGCGCACGCGACGCACCGTCGTCCAGGTCACCCAGCGCGGTCATGTCCGTAAATCATAGAAGCGTTGCGCGCCGAGGAAGCCTTGCGCGCGTGAGGCATGGGTGACTCAAGTTGCCGCACTGAAAGTATGTCCGCCACCCTGTCGTAGCGAGGGCTGGCTCGCGCGTTACGAGCCGGTGACTGGGTTTTCGCCCGCCAAGGAACTTCGCCCGAACCGGAAATCCGGATGTGCCGCGAATTCGGGCCCATTCTGCCGGGTACGAACGGCTGCGACAACCATCAGAGTCGATTTGGGGCATAGTTTTCATGAGACTGCGCTGGCACGCCGTTCGCTTGTAGGATTGGGAGGCCCTCGTTCACTTAAGTAAGCAAGGCGGTGATGCGAACGACGGGCGGCCGCAGCAAACCTTAATCGGGGGTACTGGCGTGATTTCCAGGAAACTAAGAGCTTATGAAGATGTCCTTCACGCCTTTCAACGGGTCGTGGATATTGTGCTCATCGTGGTGGCGCACGGTGTCGCCTGCTGGGCTTACGGAGAGCCCTGGCGGCGGGAGATGGGCAATGTCACCGTGGTGGCCATTGTCGTGTTCAGCATCGTTGCCGAACTGTTGGGAGTGTACCGGCCGCGCCCCTCCGAGCACGTGGTGGTGGAGGTCAAGCCGGTGCTCTTCTCCTGGATGGTCACGGCGGCGGCCATAGCATTCTTTCTTTTTGCTACCAAGACCTCGACTCAGTTCTCTAGGGTGATCTCCTTCGGCTGGATGCTGGGGTCCACCATAGCGCTGTGTGGCTGGCGGGTGATGGGTCGGACCGCGTTGCGCACGTTGTGGGCCAGCGGGAAGAACCTGCGTACCGTCGCCATCGCCGGCGCCACTCCAGCGGCGGAACGACTGTGTGAACAGATTCACGAACGTCCCTGGCTGGGGCTGAAGATCATGGGGGTGTTCGACGACCGTGGAGAAGACCGCCGGCACGCCTTCTCCGATAGCCCCTGCCAGCACGTGGGCGGAAACGCCGAGCTCATAGCAGCGTGCCGCGCCGGGAAGATCGACGTGGTGTACGTGGCGCTGCCCCTGCGGGCCGAGGAGCGCATCGGCGAGCTGCTCCGCGAGCTTGCCAACACCACCGCCACGGTCTATCTGGTCGCTGATTTTCTGTCTTACGACCTGCTGTCAGCGCGCTGGACGGCGCTGGGAAATTCCCCGCTCATCAGCATCCATGACACCCCATTTCAGGGCATGTCCGCCTGGCTGAAACGGGTGGAGGACGTGGTGGCTGGGTTTGCCATCCTGGTGTTGATCTCCATCCCGTTGCTGATCATCGCCTTTCTGGTGAAGGTCACGTCGGCCGGCCCGGTGCTGTTTCGGCAACGGCGCTATGGGCTGAACGGCAAGGAGATCCGCATCCTCAAGTTCCGCACCATGACCGTGTGCGAGGACGGCCCGCAGATCGCCCAGGCGCAGCGCAACGATCCCCGGGTCACGCGGCTGGGTGCGTTCTTGCGCCGGACCTCGCTTGACGAGCTGCCGCAGTTTCTGCAGGTGCTGACCGGCGAGATGTCCATCGTCGGGCCGCGACCCCATGCGGTGGCTCACAACGAGCAGTATCGGTCGATCATCCCCGGTTATATGCTGCGCCATAAAGTGAAGCCGGGGATAACCGGGTGGGCGCAGGTGAACGGCTGGCGTGGTGAGACTCCCACCGTGCGCTGGATGAAAAAGCGCGTCGAGCACGACCTGGAGTACATCAACAACTGGAGCTTCTTCTGGGACCTGAAGATCATCCTGATGACGATGATCGGTCGCAAGAAGAGCCGGAACGCGTACTGACAGCAGCGCAGAAAAGAAGAAGCAGTTACTCAGGCGGCAGCAACAGAGAGACTGCGACAAAAGAAAGGCCCGGCGCGGCGTGGATAGACGCCGTCCGGGCCATTCTTTCTGGAGGGTGCGAAGGAGCCTTCTACTTCTTGGCCTGGTCGGCGCCGCTCTTTTGCCCATCGACGATGGAGTGGGCAGCGTCCTGATGCTTTTGCAGCGTTGGTAGTCTCCTTTGACGAAATCGTCGCCCGCCAACTGGCCGGCCTCGCTGTGGCTGGTCCGACACGGCGACGTCCGGCTCCGGGGACACGTTGTCGGGCATCATCGCTGGGCTGTGCGCGCGGTGCCGATCCGGTGCAGGCGGCGATCTGGGGCGTGTTCCTGCACGCCAAGGCGGGCGACGCCCTGGCGCGAAAAATGAATGGCGGGAGAGGGCGGCGTGGGGACGGCCTGGGATTTCTCGCGCGTGAGCTGCTCCTCGAACTGCCCCGCCTGTTGGCCCGGTTGCGTCGTCGCTAACGGTGGCTTCAGCCTCGGCGCGGCGGCGTCGGATTGCGCGTGCGCCGGCTGGACGGAGGGCCCGCCTGGTCGCGCAGCACCACACTGCGCAGATCGACGCGACTGGCTTCGTAGTCACGCCAGGGGTTGGCATAGCCGGCGGCACGAACCAAACGCAACGTCGCCGCCATGTCGTACGGCCGCTCCGGGGTGAAGGTTTCCAGCTCGTCCCAGGCAATGGGCAGGGACACCGGAAGTCCGGGACGGGCCCTGGTGGAAAATGCCGCCACCGACGTGGCGCCCCGGTTGTTGCGGAAATAGTCGATCAACACCTTGTCTTCTCGTCCCGCCTTGCGCATCGCCGTGGTGAACCGCGTCGGGTGTTGCGCGACGACGGACTCCGAGATGATTTGACTGAACATCCGGCAGTCATCCCAACCGGCGCGTGGGAATAGCGGCACCACCACGTGCAGGCCCTTGCCGCCCGTGGTCTTGACGAACGATGCGCATC
>JBDSME010000276.1:0-6022 GCA_039916065.1 Polyangia bacterium | reverse complement strand
GGGGTGCTCGACCAGCTGGCGCGCGACGAGGCCAGCGCCTCGGGCGAAGGACGCCGCGCCGCCGACCTGCGCCTGGCGTACGCCAGGTTGGCGCTCTGCGAGGCGGCGCTGGCGGTCGATACCGCCTTGGGCCTGGCCCGGCAGCTTGAGTACGATTCGGAGCAGGCGGCGCGCGAAGGGCGACGGCCTGGCGCCTGGCGGGCGGCCCTGACCGCCGCTCGCCTGTTTCACCGCGCGGGCGACACCGCGCAAGCATCGCAGCAAATCACGGCGGCCAGGCGGCTGCTGGAGGAGGTCCGCATGTCTACTCCCCTCGATCACCGCGGCGGTCTGGATGCCGATCCCGACGCAAGATTTCTCGGCGACCTGGCCCGCCTGAGCGCCGCGTCTGGAGAATCGCCGCGCGACGGCCGGGGCTCGCGCGCGGAGGATCGCCTGCGCCGCCTGCTTCGCATCAACAAGCGGTTGAACAGCGAGCCGCGGCTGCCCCGGCTGCTGGAGCTGATCATGGACACCGTGATCGAGCTGACCGAAGCCGAGCGCGGCTTCATCCTGCTGGAGGATGACAAGGGCGAGCTGACGGTGAAGGTGGCGCGCAACATCGATCAGCAGACACTGGAGGCAGGCGCCTTCGAGCTGTCGCGGTCGATCGCTCGCCAGGCCGCGACGGGAGGAGCGCCCATCGTCACCATCGACGCCGCCGGCGACCCCCGGTTCCGCGAGGCCCTGTCGGTAACGGACCTGCATCTGCGATCGGTGCTGGCGGTTCCGCTGCAGGTCAGGGGGCGCGCCGTAGGAACCCTGTACGTCGACAACCGCTTGCGCCGGGGGGCCTTCGGTGACGACGATGTCCAGATGGTCCTGGACTTCGCCGAGCAGGCCGGCATCGCCATCGAGAACGCGCGACTGGTCTCGGAGCTGCGCCGCCGGGAGCGTCAGATCGAAGTGCTGAACCGACGTCTGCAGAGCGAACTGGCGGTGCGTAAGGAAGAGCTGGTGGGCATGAAACAGGAGCTCCGCGAAAACCGCGAAGCGCTGGCCATCCGATACGATTACCGCAACATCATCGGCCGCACCCCCCGCATGCTCGAGCTGTTTCGACTCCTCGATCGCCTGACCGACACCACGCTGCCGGTCGTCATCCAGGGCGAAAGCGGCACCGGCAAGGAGCTTGTGGCGCGGGCGCTTCATTTCAATGGTCCGCGCCGCGAGCGTCCGTTCGTTTCGGAAAACTGCGCCGCCATCCCCGAGACCTTGCTGGAATCAACGCTGTTCGGCGCGGTGCGCGGCGCTTATACCGGCGCCGACCACGACACGCGCGGCCTTTTCGAGGTGGCGGACGGCGGGACCTTGTTCCTGGACGAGGTTGGCGAGATGTCTCCCGCCATGCAGGGCAAACTGCTGCGCATCTTGCAGACGGGCGAGCTCCGACGCGTCGGAAGTGAACGAACCCGCAAGGTGGAGGTGCGCCTGATCGCCGCGACCAATCGTGACCTGGGCCGCATGGTGGAGGAGGGGCGGTTTCGGCAGGATCTGTTCTTCCGCCTTTCGGTGGCCTCCATCGCCTTGCCGCCACTGCGCGAGCGCCGCGAAGACATCCCCGCCATCGTGGAACATGTCCTGGGCAAGCTGGCCGCAGGGCGCCTGCCTGCGGGTGGTCCCCCCAGGCGTATCACCGCGCAGGCGCTGGCGCGGTTGGCTGGCTACCGGTGGCCGGGGAACGTGCGAGAGCTGGAGAACGAGCTGATGCGTGCGGCGGCGCTTTGCGACGGTGCCATAGACGTCTCGGACCTTTCGCCGCACGTCGCGGGGAACGCCGAAACGGCCCTGACCGGCCTGGAGGATCCCGACAACCTGACCCTGCGTCCCCGGGTGGAACGCCTGGAGCGCGCGTTGTTGCGCGAGGCGCTCTCTCGTTCAGGAGGGAACCAGACCCGGGCGGCGGTGGCGCTCGGGCTGTCGCGATTCGGATTGCAGAAGAAGATGCAGCGCTACCAGATGGGCCAATGACATGCCGGCGCGATTGCAGATGCCCAGAGCGTCGGAAGTGCCAAGAGGACGCTCACAGCTCGCCAACCTGGTTGGCGGTCTGCCCTCGAGATTGGCGAAAAACCGGGCTTTGGAAAGCAGTCCGATCAGGCGCGTTTATTGCTCATCACGTGGTGGTAACCCGTGATGAGCCGAGCCTCCACCGCCCGCCGTGTTCTGCGCCTCATCAGCGCCGGCCTAGCCGTGGCTGCCGCCTGGGCGTGCGGCCCGGTTTACATCCCGGTCCCCCCCCCCAGTCAGACCACGTTCACCCTGGACACCACGCTCACCAGCAGCACGGGCGACCAGTTCTGGATCGCCGCCGGTGGACCAGAGCCGCGCGCCGCCAACGGCACCTACTACCTGCTGGACAGCCAACGCAACGCGGGCGTGATTGCTGGCGCCAACGCCGATGGCAGCTACCAGGCTCCACCGCTGGCGGGTAACGCCGGTGATCACATCCTGATCAACTACAAGGATCGCGCTGGGAAGCTGTCCGCCAGCGCGTGTCTGCTCCTGGGCGAACAGCGGCCGACCGCCCCGTTGTGCCCGCCTCCCTGAGCGGATTCGCCGCCGCAAGGGGCCTGGGAAGGCCCCCAATTGAGATGGGAACCCTCGGAGGGTTCCCAAACCCTCCCACGAAGAGCTCCAGGCGGCAGAGCCGCCCTCCACTCACGCGATCAAGACCCCCTCGGAGTTGCTCAACGGCATAGCCGGTCCGGCAAAGCTGGACCTCCCTGTTCTCAATCGGATTCGCGGTCGCCGGGAAACGGAAACGTGCCCCAATCGTCTTCGATCGGGGAAGCCGCGCTAGGTGTCCGGGGTCTCGTCGTCCGGGCGTCCGCCCACGGCCGGCAACCGCCGGATCTCGTCACGGGCGCGCCGCCAGGCGGCCTGAATGATCCACGAGATGGACCGATCCTGCCTGATGGCTTCCTTCTGGGTCTCCGCCAGCATGGGCGCGTTGAAGTAGAGCGTTACCTTCTTCTTGGTCGAGGACGCCGCAGGCACGGCGCCTCTGACCTCTTTTGGCGACTCGCTCACGGATGAAAACCTAGGGAGAAATTCCCGCCGTCGAGGGCAGGTAGAGGGCCAGTCCGATGGTGGCCATCAGGTGTGAGGTCCAGGTGAGATCTCGATTGTCCGAGCTGCGGTCACCGTTGACGTCACGCCCCGAGGGGTTGTCCTTGATCATGACGTCGCGCAGTTCGACATTCAGGGCCAAGAAATTGTTGAAGAAGGTGTGGAACCCAGCGCCGAACGTGCCACCGACCTTCAGACCAGTGACGGTGCAGCCACTGTCGTTATCGCCGCTGTGGGTGCCGGTACAGGCCGGCGCGGAAGTGGAGTTAGCCGCCGCCAGATTCACGCCCACGCCCCCGCCAAAGACATAGAAGTCGTAGTGAGCGAACAGCGCGCCCAGCGCGGCGAACTTCCCGGCGAACGGCGTCACCTCGAGCTGGCCTCCGAAAATCGCGCTGATCTTGTTCATGGAGGCGTTTGCCGTGCCAGCCGAGGGGGCCCGAAAGTCTTTCGCTTCAGGGGCACCTGGCGGCAGGCTGCTCTGCAACTCATCGTGGAACCCGGTGGACAGAGAGGTAACGTTGAAGGCCCCGATTCCGGCGACCGACAGCCAGTCGTTGAAGTGGAACCCCAGGTGCCCGTTCACCAGGACCCCGTGATAAAAAGTCTGGTTGATGGTGGACCCGGCGCCGACGCCGAACTCCAGCCGGGTGTCGCGCAGCTCCACCCGCTTTCGGATGGCCGGAGCGTCGGCCAACGGACTGCGGCGCTGCGCATGGGCAACGCCAGGCAGGGAAACAGCAGGAAGGGCGACGATCAACGCAAACAGGAACGGGAGAGCGATCCGCTTCATCATGTGGTGGTCCTCTTTTCGGCGCAGGATCAGGTGACGATGTCCGTGGTCGCGTCGCGGCTAGCGGGGCGTCTTGTACTGGAACTTGGTGGGAAGGTATACGCCGATGCCCACGTAGAACATGACGTTGTGAACCAGCTTGCCTTCGGCGGCGGCCTTGGCGTCGGCCGATGACTGTTTCTCTGGACGGTTGGTGTTTTCGAATTTGTCGAGCACCAGGTAATCACGGAAGGCGTAGTTGATGGTGAGCGAATCGAACAGGAAGAATCGTCCGCCGACAGCAAAGTCCGGGGTGATCGACTGATTCTTGAAAGTCGCGTCTCCGGGGATGCGCGGGATGATCTCGGTCTGGGTGAAGCCGACACCGGCCGAAGCGAAGATCTCCCAGTGGAGGATGCTCTTGTTGAACAGGGCAAACTTGCCGTAAATGGGCGCGTAACCGGCGTTCAGGTACGCGCCGTAAAGATAGCGATTCAGCGTGGGAATGCGGTTGTACTGCAGACCAATCAGCTCTTCCCGTTCGGTCAACGCCTTGACGTAGTACGTGCCCTGTAGCCCGAACCAGAGCGCGTTGCTGAAGAAGTAGTTCAGGTCCAGCCCAAAGACGTAGTGCCGGATGAGGATGTCGTTCAGCGAGATCCCGGTGAAGGGGGAAAACTCGAACCGTCCGGACTTCAAGAATCGCTTGCGCGGCACCACCACGATGTCCTGCCAGGAGAGGGTGGTCGACGATTTCACAGCAGCGGCTCCGGCAGCTTCGTCCGATCCCTTGTCCTTGGCGTCGCTGAGATCCAGCGCGTCAACGGTGTCACCGACGGCGGCGGCTCCGCCCGCGGCACCCGCCGCGTCGGTCGACTCGGCGTTGTCCACATCCGGCGCCGCCTCTTTCGCCGGCTTCGCCGCCTTGGCAGGCGCTGCAAAACCCTGCGTCCCTGACATTCCGATGGCAATCAATACGAACAGGCAAACAGCCGATCGCTTCATGTTCCCTCGCTGTTGAGACGAAAGCTGGGTTTTTCGCAAAAAAGCTAATGATATCAATGGCTTAATTGAGAAGCCCAATCGTTTGCGGACTATATCACGCCGATTTTTTGGCAAGCAAATAAAAAATGTGAAACCGCATACTTACAGACTTCCGAACTTCCGAACTTCCGAACTCCCGAACTTGCGAGGGGAAGATCGGGGAGTCTACTGCTGATACAGGGCTTCCACGAACTCCTCGGCGTCGAATTCCCGCAGGTCCTCAACCCGCTCGCCCACGCCGATGAAGCGAACGGGGATTCGCACCTGATCCGCGATACCGAGGATGACGCCTCCTTTTGCGGTCCCGTCCAACTTCGTCAGCACGATACCCGAAACCGCCATCGCTTGCGTGAAGATTTGGGCCTGCGCGATTGCGTTCTGTCCGCTGGTGGCGTCGATGACCAGCCAGGTCTCGTGGGGAGCACCCTCGGCCGCCTTGCCGATCACCCGTCGAACCTTCTGCAACTCCTCCATCAAGTCCGTCTTGGTGTGCAGCCGTCCCGCCGTGTCGGCGATGACCACATCGAATCCCTCCGCCCGCGCCTTTTTCACGCTGTCGAAAAGGACTGACGATGGGTCTGCGCCCTCCTTGCCGCGAACCAGGGTGGCGCCGGTACGGTTCGCCCAGATCTCCAGTTGCTCGGCGGCCGCCGCGCGGAAGGTGTCTCCGGCGCCCACCAGGACCTTCTTGCCGTCGGCAATCAGCTTGGCCGCCAGCTTGCCGATGGTGGTGGTCTTTCCGCTCCCGTTCACCCCGATGATCAGCAGCACGAACGGTTTGCTGTGCTCCCAGCGAAGTGGCGGTGAATCCGCGGACAGCAATTCGGTGGTGCGTTTTCTCAGAAAGCTCCACAGAGAATCTACGTCGTTCAACTCTTTGCGCGAGACCGAGGCGCGCATCTCTTCCAGGAGCTTTTGGCTGGTGCGGACGCCGATATCGGCAGTCAGCAACACCTTCTCGATCTCGTCGAGCATGGCGGGGTCGATCTCGCGTTTGCCGACGAAGATCTGACCGAGTCGGGAGATCCATCCCGACCGCGTGCGCGCCAACCCGGGGGCGAGGGTCGCCCCATCCTTCCGCTTCGGCGCCGGCTT
>JBDSME010000275.1:0-4153 GCA_039916065.1 Polyangia bacterium | reverse complement strand
TCACGCCGCTGGCCCGTCGCGTGGCCCTGGGCGCCTTCGCGGTTTCCGGGGCGACGGCGATGACGCTGCAGGTGCTCTGGACCCGCGCCCTGGCCGTGTTGATCGGCTCTTCGGTCTATTCATTTACGTTGATCCTGTTGGCCTTCCTGGTGGGCCTGGGGTCGGGGTCGGCGCTGGGCGGGAGGCTGACCGGGAAGACACGGCACCCGGTGCGCTGGCTGGCCGGACTGCACATCGCCATCGCGGTGGCGATCGGGATCTCCTACCTGGTCACCGATCACCTCCCCCTGGTCTTCACCTGGCTGCTGGAATCGGCCAGTTTCGGCGTCGACGCAGTGCTGATCTGTCAGTTCGCCCTCACTTGCATCACCATCCTGCCCACCACCATCTTGATGGGGAGCGTGTTCCCCCTGACCGCGCGCATCGCCAGCGCGCGCCTGGACAGCGTGGGCAAGGACATCGGCAACGCGTACGCTCTGAACACCGTTGGCGCCATCGTGGGGTCGTTCCTGTCGGGGTTCGTGGTGGTGCCCGTGCTCGGTCTACAGCGGGGCATCTACCTGGTGACGGTGACGGGGCTGGCGCTCGCGGCGGTGTTGTTCGGCGTGGCGCCGCGGTTGGCCCGCCGCAAGCGGCTGGTGGGAATGGCCCTGGCGGCGTCGCTGGCCGTGACGGGGCTGCTGCTGCCGCGCTGGAACCTCATGCTGTTCTCGTCGGGATTTTTCCGCGTGTCGATAGCGCGCGACTACATCTACAGGCGCATTCACAAGAAAGAATGGAAATTTCCCCAGCTCGCGTTCTACGAAGACGGGATAGCTACCACCGTGTCGGTGGACCGCTGGGGCAAGACCCTGTCCCTGAAGAACAACGGGAAAGTGGACGCGTCCAACGAGGGTGACATGCCCACCCAGATCACCGTGGGGCTGTTGCCGCTGCTCCTGTACCCGGGGGATCACCCTCCCAAGGTGGCGTTGATAGGCTACGGCTCGGGCGTCACCGCGGGCGCCATTACCCAGTACCCCATCGGCTCGCTGGAGCTGGTGGAACTGGAGCCCGCCATTCTCTACCGCGCCTCGCACCTGTTCGACGACGTCAACCACCGCCCCCAGGAGAACCCCCGGGTCACGGTACACGCGGGTGACGGACGCAATTTCCTCACCCAGCGCACGGACAGATTTGACGTGATCGTCAGTCAGCCGTCGAACCCCTGGCTTACCGGCGTGTCGAATCTGTTCACGCGCGAGTACTTCCGCGACATCAAGCGCCGCCTGGCACCGGGCGGGATCTTCTGCCAGTGGGCGCAGCTCTACGAACTGGCGCCGTGGAACATCAAGACCATCTACCGCACCGTGCGCGAAGAATTCCGGTACGTCTATGTGTTCGCCGCCGAGGACCTGTCGTCCGATACGATCCTGATCGCCAGCCAGGAGCCGCTGAAGCTGGACCTGGGAGCGGTGGAACGGGCGCTGTCCCACCCCCAGACCCGCGCCGAGGCCAAGCGCGGCTTGCTGGAATCGCCGCACGACGTCTTCGCGTACCTGCTGCTCGCTCCCGACGAGGTGGAATCATTCACCAGCGGATCGCCCATCAACACCGACGACAACGCTCGTATCGAATTTTCGGCGCCGCGCGATCTGCTCGGCTACGCCAAGTTCGACCCCTACCTGGCCAAGGTATACGGTCCGCTTTGGCCCTATGGTCACCTCAGCGAGGTGGTCACCGGCTACGACGGGCCCGATCGCAGCGCGCGCTGCGGCGGATTGGCGCGCAGCCTCCTGGCGCACGGCAAGGCCCGCGAAGCCGAGCTGTGGACCCGACGCGCCGAAGCGGCGGGCGGCTCAGCGGAGGCGCGCCAGGCGCGGTTGTTGCTGCAACTGGTTTCCACCCGGCTGGATCGCGATCCTGAAATAGCGCTGGCCCCCGGAGTGGGTGACGGGCTGACGCCGCCACAACCCAGGCCGGGGCAGCGACCAAATCAACGCAATGATGCCCCCAGGGTGACAGCCGCCGACGCCCAGCGGGTTGTGGACGAATACCCCGACGTGCTGGCGGCCGTGAACGCGCGCCGCTTCGCCACCGCATACAAGCTCCTGGAGAGGTGGCCCGAGTCGCTCTGGACGGGCCTGGGGCAGGACTTCAGCCTGCTGGAGGGATTCCTGGACTACAAGGCCGAACAGTACGTGGACGCGGTGGAGGAGCTGAAGCCTCTGGCCGAGGACAAGGTGTACGCAGCGCGCCGCCCCGAACTTTTTTACTACCTCGGCCGTTCTCACTACGCGAACGCCAGTTACACCAAGGCGGTGGCGGCGCTGGAAAAGTTCATCGATGGCCAGCGCGCGCTGGGGCGGCCTGTCCTGCCCGGATTGAGAAACCCGTAGCCCCCGGTCTTTGTATCGAGAATCATCGAGAGGGCGGCGGAGCGTGATACGATCCGCGAATGCCGGAAGACATTCCCGATGTAGTCGGGGTCGGCTTGGTGACACTTGATCAAATCGGGCTCGGCCCGCGTTCGCGCGACCCGGCCGTTGAACTGACCGCTTTTTCGCTGCAAGCTGGCGGCCCCACTGGAACGGCGCTTGCCACCATGGCGGCGTTCGGCGCAAAGGCGAAGTATTTCGGGCGGCTGGGCAACGACGCGTTCGGCGAGATCATTCAGCGGCGGTTGCGCAGCTTCGGCGTCGACACCTCGGCGGTGTTGCTGGAGTCGGGGCGTCTGTCGCCGGTCAGCTTCACCATGCTCGAGGACGACAACGGACGCCGCTACGTCCGGTATACCCGCGGCGACACCACGCCGCTGGCGGCGACCGATCTCCCGCCGACGCTGTTCGATCAGGTGCGGCTGCTCTATGTCGACGGCGAGATGCCCGCGGCGCAAATCGTCGCCGCCGAAAGAGCGCGGGCCCGCGGGGCGCGGGTAATTCTGGGGATTCGCCGGATGGGGCCTGGGCTGGGCGAGCTCCTGGATCTGGCGGACGCGGTGGTGGCGTCCGAACGGGTGGCAGCCGAGATCGCCCATTCGTCGGACATGGAGCGCTCTCTGGTCGAGCTCACCAAGATGGGTCCGGACATCGCGGTGGTCACGCTGGGCGAAGATGGCGCCATCGGGCTGCACGAGAACAAGCTGGTGCGCCAGCAGGCTCTCACCGTCAAGATCGTGGACGTGACCGGGGCCGGCTCGGTCTTTCGAGGCGCCTTTGCCTATGCGCTGCTGCAGGACTGGCCGCTGGAGCGGGCCATCCCGTTTGCCAACGCTGCCGCCGGGCTGAACTGCACCAGCCTCGGCGGCCAGGGCGGCATCCCCACCCTGGAAGCGGTCGAGCGCGCGGCCGCTTCGTAAACATCTATGGGCAAGACCGACGGGCCCTGGTGTCCCAGAGCCCGTGCGGGTCAGCGGCAGACGTCAGCGGCAAATGTCAGCGGCTCGGAGGCGGCCGCGATTCGAGCCCCCGCATGTCCAAGGATCCTCCCGCTTTTTCAGACGCCGACAACATCTGCATCTCGTCCGGTGCGGAAGCGACCTGCTGGTCGGCCTCTGGCTTCGCGTATCTCTGCCGACCACGATCCATTTCCCCTTCCAGCATCGCGTCCATCCAATCCGTCGAACGGGGGTCGATGTGCCGCAAGTTCATAGCTGGTACCCTCCCTTTTCCTGCTCGCTGTGCTGCTCCCCTGCCACGCGCGCGACTGCCGAGCACGCGGCGTCCATTGTCGCAATCAAGAATACGATCCTCCTGTTTCGACAACCTTTCAAGAAAGATTTTTATTCGTAACGCGAGAAAAAAAACTTCGTTCCCCTCTCGCCACGTTGATGCCACCGGCGAGTAACCAATTGCCTCACCGGGTATGCAACTACCAGCATGGTGGGGCAAAAACGGACACAACCACGGACACCCCCACGGATCGCCCGAACTGCCGCCACCGACAATTTGGCGGCGGGAGAGGCTCATTCCGGTCTCATCCGCCGACTCGACTCACCCCAGCTACCCGCCGTCGGGTGACTCTCAGGATCTCAGGGGCCGAGATCTTTGGCGAACTCGGCCGTGACGTTGGCTGCGGTCCCCCAGCGGGACTTGATCCAGCGCGTCTCGTAGGGGTGCAACAAGCCCAGCACCCCACGCATCTGTCGCAAAGCGATGGGCCGTTGCGCCGCCAC
>JBDSME010000274.1:0-9798 GCA_039916065.1 Polyangia bacterium | reverse complement strand
TAGCGGGCCCTCTCTTGACGCGACCTCTTGAGTTTGATAGCGGACGCGCGGGTTTTACAAATCGAATGTCTAATCAATGACTGTTCTGGGATTGATGGCCGAAGCTGGTTCCGCGCCGCAAGCGCATGCGCCGCAATTGATGGACGTGGACGGGACGATCTTCGTCCAACTCGCGCTGTTTGCGGTCCTGGCGCTGATCATGACCAAACTGCTGTGGAAGCCATACCTGCGGGTCCGCGCCGAGCGCGTCAGCCGCGTGGATGGTTACCGCAAGGATGCAGTTCGCATGGAAGCCGACGCGAGCGCACGGTTGGCCCGCGCCGAAGCGGCCCTGGCGGACGCCCGACGGCAGGGCAGTGGTGAGAGGGCGCTGGCGCGGGCGGAGGCCCAGGCGCGCGAGCAGACGTTGATCGCCGAGGCCCAGGCCGAAGCGCAGCGGGCGTTGGCGGCGGCACGCGGCCGGTTGGAAGCGACCGTGGTGGCGGAGAAGGCACGGCTGGAGGCCGGGGCGCGGGAGACGGCGACCCGGGTGGCCCAGCGTATCTTGGGCCGGGAGGTGACCTCATGAGACGCTTTTCGCTGGCTTTTACCGGGCCGCGTCTTATGAACGGGCTCGCCATGGACAACAGGGAGCCGCAGGGGCGAGGGCAGAGATCGGGCGGCACTGCGGCCGGAGCGGTTCGGGCGGTGATGCTGATCCTCGTCGCGATCGCCCTCACTGTTTCGCCGGCGATCTCGTTCGCCGCGGAGCCGGCGCCGCCGGTCGAGGTCGGCGCGGGCGACAATGCCGCACACGCGGTGGCGGCGGAACACCAGCCGGGGGAGCATCCCGTGGCGGGCGAGCACGAGGGCGCCGAGCACGAGGCTGGACCGCCCTCCATAAATTTCAAGGCGCTGGGCCTGCAACTGCTGAACTTCGCGGTGCTGCTGGTCATCCTGGTGAAGTTTGGCGGAGGCGCCATCAACAAGGCGCTGTCCGCCCGGCACCAGCAATTGAAGGCCGACCTGGCCTCGGCAGCTGAGTTGCGGGCCCTGGCGGAAGCCAAGCTGAGCAAGCAGGAAGCGCGACTGGCCTCGCTGGAGCACGAGATTGGCGAGATGCGCCGGGGGATCAAGAGCGAGGCCGAGGCTGAAAAGGCCCGTCTCATCAGCGCCGCCGAGGAGCGCGCGGTGCGCATCAAGAGCGAAACCGCCTTCCTGGTGGAGCAGCAGGTGCGCGAGGCTGCCGGACGGTTGCGTCGAGAAGCGGCCGACACGGCCTTGAAGGTTGCGGAAGAGATCCTGCGACGGTCCGTCGGCGCCGGCGATCAGCAGCGGTTGCTGGACACGTTCGTCAGTGACGTGGAGATGCCCGCTGCTCCCGCGGCCGGCACCGGCACCGCCGGGAGGGCGGCCTGATGGCGGCTCTGGGCGGATCAGTTGCGCGCCGCTATGCCAAGGCGCTGTTCGGCCTGGGCCTGGCGGAGGGCACGTACGACAAGCTGGGTCAGGAACTGGACGTCCTGGCGCGGACTTACGAGGGCTCGGCGGACCTGCGGTTGGCTCTGGAAAATCCGGTCATAAAACCGTCCGAAAAGCTGTCCATCCTGCGCGCGCTGTTGCCGCGCATCGCGCCTTCGTTGCCGGTGCAGCGCTTCGCCCTGTTGCTGCTGGAGCGGGGACGCATCACGCAACTGCGCGCCATCGCCCGCGCCTACCGGGAGCTGGCGGACAGCCGCGCTGGCCAGGTGCGCGCCACCATCACCGCGGCCGCGCCGCTGTCTCCCGGCGACCTCGATCGGGTGCGGCGCGCTCTGGAAAAGCGGACCGGTAAGAAGGTGATCATCGAGACCGCCGTCGACGCCAACCTGATCGGGGGCATCGTGGCCCGGGTGGGCGATCTGGTTCTGGACGGCAGCGTGCGCGCGCAACTCGAAGAGATGCGCCGCCGGTTGCTCAACTAGCAACCGCAGGTAACAGTCAGCGGCAAGTCGCAAGTCGCAAGTCGGGTAGACAAGAAGCTCAAACGCTACGCAAACGGTAAGTAAAGAAGAAAGTTGCCCATGGAAATCCGCGCCGAAGAAATCAGCCAAATCATCCGCAAGGAAATCGAAGGCTTCGACCAGAAGGTCGCCGTCTCCGAGACCGGCACCGTGCTGGAGGCCGGCGACGGCATCGCCCGCGTGTACGGACTGGAGAAGGCCATGGCCGGCGAGCTGCTGGACTTCGGCCACGGCGTGGTGGGCCTGGTGCTGAACCTTGAAGAGGACAACGTCGGCGTGGCGTTGCTGGGCAATTTCGAGGCGGTTCGCGAGGGCGACGTGGTGAAGCGGACCGGGACCATCGCCCAGGTGCCAGTGGGCGACGCCCTGATCGGCCGGGTGGTGAACGCGCTTGGTCAGCCGGTGGACGGCAAGGGCCCGCTCAACACCAAGGAGAGCCGCAAGATCGAGGTGAAGGCGCCCGGGATCATCGCCCGCAAGTCGGTGCACGAGCCCATGCAGACCGGCATCAAGGCCATCGATTCGATGATCCCCATCGGTCGTGGCCAGCGCGAGCTGATCATCGGCGATCGCCAGACCGGCAAGACCGCCGTGGCGGTGGACGCCATCATCAATCAGAAGGGACAGAACATGTTCTGCTTCTACGTGGCCATCGGCCAGAAGCAGTCCACGGTGGCAGCGGTGGTGGACAAGCTTCGCGCCGAAGGGGCGATGGAGTACACCACCATCATCATGGCGTCGGCCTCCGAGCCTGCCCCCCTGCAGTTCCTGGCGCCGTACACCGGTGTCACCATGGCAGAGTACTACCGGGACAGCGGTCGTCACGCCCTCATCGTCTATGACGATCTCTCCAAGCAGGCGGTGGCGTACCGCCAGTTGTCGCTGCTGTTGCGCCGCCCCCCTGGACGTGAGGCCTTCCCGGGCGACGTCTTCTACCTGCACTCCCGCCTGCTGGAGCGCGCCGCCAAGCTGTCCGACAAGGAGGGCGCCGGATCGCTGACCGCGCTCCCCATCATCGAGACCCAGGCCGGCGACGTGTCGGCCTACATCCCCACCAACGTCATCTCCATCACCGACGGTCAGATCTACCTGGAGAGCGATCTGTTCTATTCGGGGCAGCGCCCGGCGGTAAACGCCGGCCTTTCGGTCAGCCGCGTCGGTGGCGCCGCGCAGATCGCCGCCATGAAGAAGGTGGCTGGCAAGCTGCGGCTGGAGCTGGCGCAGTACCGCGAGCTGGCGGCCTTCTCGCAGTTCGGGTCCGACCTGGACAAGGCGACCCAGCAGCAGCTGGCCCGCGGCGCGCGCATGACCGAGATCTTGAAGCAGGGGCAGTACCAGCCCCAGTCGGTGGAGAAGCAGGTGGTGATCCTTTACGCCGTCACCAACGGTTACGCCGACAACTACCCCATCGACGCCCTCGGTCGCTACGAGCGCGAGCTGTTCGCGTTCCTGGACGCGCGGCATCCGCAGTTCTGGACGGAGCTCAAGACCAAGGGGACGGACAGCAAGGCCTGGGACGGGCTGGTGACGCAGTTCAAGTCGGTGCTGGGCGAGTTCGGCAAGCAGTTCGCTCCCGACGTGACCACCTAAGCCGGCGACATGGCATCTCTCAAGGCCATACGGACCCGGATCGCCTCGGTCAAATCGACCCAGAAGATCACCCGCGCCATGAAGCTGGTATCCGCGGCGCGCTTGCGCCGCGCCCAGGACGCCATCGTCGCGGCCCGCCCCTACGCCAACGCGCTCACCGCCGCCATCACCGAGGTGGCGGCGCGCGCCGGTGAGGACGCGCACCCGTTGATGGAGTCGCGGCCGCCCCTGCGGGTGGCACTGGTGACCATCACCTCGGATCGCGGTCTGGCGGGCGGCTTCAACGCCAACATTTTTCGGCGGGTGGTGCGCTTCAAGGCCGAGAACACCAGTATCACCGAGTCGTCGTTGTTCGTGGTGGGGAAAAAAGGGCGTGATTTCTTCCGCCGCAGTCACGCCACCATTCGTCAGGAGTTCGCCGGCGCCTCGGGGGACACGGCTGCCAGCCGGGCCAAGGAGCTGGCGCGGACGGTGGTGCAGACCTTCGAGGATGGCAAGGTCGACGCCGTCCACCTGGTCTACAACGAATTCAAGTCCGCCATCGTGCAGCGCGTGGTGTCGGAGCAGCTCTTGCCGGTGGCGCCACCGCCGGACCGAAGCGCCACCCCTGACGGCGTGACCCCCATCGATTTCCTCTACGAGCCGGGACGCGAGGAGCTGCTGTCGACGCTGATCCCGCTTTACATCGAGTCGCAGATCTATCGCGCCTTGCTGGAGTCCATCGCTTCGGAGTTCGGCGCGCGCATGACCGCCATGGACAACGCCACCAACAACTCGCGCGACATGATCGCCTCTTACACCTTGCTCTACAACCGGGCCCGCCAGGCCGCCATCACCAAGGAGCTGATGGAGATCGTGGGCGGCGCCGAGGCCCTCAAAGGTTAGAAAACCGCAGCCCTCCGCCCTCCGCAGTACCTGACCGAGCCCCGCATGCAACCCCGCCCATCTTTTTAGAACGAACCAACGCAGTCGTATCAAGGAAATCGCCCATGGAGACCAGCATCAGCAGCAGCAATCAGGGACGCGTCCTTCAGGTCATCGGACCGGTGGTGGACGTGGAGTTCGAAGGCGCGTTGCCCGAGATCAACACCGCGCTTCGGATTTCCAATCCGGCCATCAACGAGAAGGCCTGGAATTTGACCGTGGAGGTGGCGCAGCATCTGGGCGAGCACGGCGTGCGTTGCGTGGCCATGGACACCACGGACGGTCTGGTGCGCGGCATGGCGGTGGAGAACACCGGCGCGCCCATCCAGATGCCGGTGGGGCGCGAGGTGCTGGGACGAATCCTGAACGTGGTCGGCGAGCCGGTGGACGAGCGCGGCCCGGTCAACGTGAAGCTCCGCATGCCCATTCACCGCCTGGCGCCGTTGTTCGCCGATCAGTCGGTGAAGGTGGAGATGTTCGAGACAGGCATCAAGGTCATCGACCTGCTGGCTCCCTACCGCCGCGGTGGAAAGATTGGCCTGTTCGGTGGCGCCGGCGTGGGCAAGACCGTCACCATGCTGGAGCTCATCAACAACGTCGCCAAGAAGCACGGCGGGTTCTCGGTGTTCGGCGGCGTGGGCGAGCGCACCCGCGAAGGACGCGATCTCTACAACGAGATGAGCGAGTCCAAGCTGTCCACCGGCGAATCGGTGTTGTCGAAGACGGCGCTGGTCTACGGACAGATGAACGAGCCCCCCGGGGCGCGCGCCCGGGTGGCCTTGTCTGCGCTGACCGTCGCGGAATACTTCCGCGACATCGAGGGGCAGGACGTGCTGCTGTTCATCGACAACATCTTCCGGTTCACCCAGGCCGGCTCGGAAGTGTCGGCGCTCCTCGGCCGCATTCCTTCCGCCGTCGGTTACCAGCCCACGCTGGCCACGGAGATGGGGACCTTGCAGGAGCGCATCACCTCCACCAACAAGGGGTCGATCACCTCGGTCCAGGCCATCTACGTGCCCGCCGACGACTTGACCGATCCGGCGCCGGCCACGGCGTTCGCCCACCTGGACGCCACCACCGTTCTGTCCCGACGTATCTCCGAGCTGGGCATCTACCCGGCGGTGGATCCGCTGGATTCGACGTCCACCATCTTGTCGGCCGACGTGGTCGGGGCGGAGCACTACCAGGTGGCGCGCGCCGTCCAGAAGATCCTGCAGAAGTACAAGGAGCTTCAGGACATCATCGCCATCCTGGGGATGGACGAACTGTCGGAAGACGATCGCATCGCGGTGGCCCGCGCTCGCAAGATCGAGCGCTTTCTGTCGCAGCCGTTCTTCGTCGCCGAGACCTTCACTGGTACGCCCGGGAAGTACGTCGAGGTCAAGGACACCATCTCCGCCTTCAAGGAGATCGTGGACGGCAAGTGCGACGATCTGCCGGAGCAGGCGTTCTACATGCAGGGTGGCCTGGACGACGTGCGGGCCAAGGCCGCGCAAATCGCCAAGCAGAACGCCTGAGGTCGACTGCCATGCGTCTGTCCGTCACCACTCCGCGCGGGGCCATCGTCGAGACCGACATCGACGAGATCACCGCGCCCGGCACCGTCGGCGAGTTCGGCGTCCTGCCGGGGCACGTGCCCATGATGGCCGCCCTCAAGCCGGGGGTGCTCACCTACCGGGTGGCCGAGCGCACCACCACCCTGGCGGTGGGCGAGGGATTCTTGCAGGTGGCGCCGGCGGTGGTGGGCAATGCCGCCACGGCCACGGCAACTGCCACCGATCGCGTGCTGGTGCTGGTCGACCAGGCGGTGGCCGCGCCGTCGATCGACGCGGTGGTGGCGCGCAAGGAGCTGAGCGACACCGAGGCGCAGCTGACCGCCTGGAAGGGTGAGCTGGACGGCACCTATCAAGAGCTGATCGTCCGCCGGGACTGGTCGCTGGCCAAGGTGGGCGCGGCCGCGCGCGTAACCGGCTCATCGTAGCCGGCGGCGAAGCTCCGGGGGACCAGGAGGAGCCGGCGGCAATGGCGCCGGGGGCGGTGGCGCCGCGCGCGCTGGGGCCGGGTCAGCATCGATTTTTCGCCACCTGTGCCCGCGGCACGGAAGGGGCGTTGCGCCGCGAGATTGCCTCGCTGCGGATCGCCGGTGCCCGCGGCGACATGGGCGGGGTCTGGTTCGAAGGTCCCCTGGAGATGGGGTTCGCCGTGTGCCTGCGCTCGCGCGTGGCCATGCGGGTGCTGCTGGAGGTGGCGCGCTTCGGCGCGAACGACGCCGATGGCCTGTACGCGGGCGCGCGGACGGTCGACTGGAAGAGCTGGATGACGGCGCGCACCACCCTGGCCGTTTCGGCGGACGTCAGCGACGTCCCCGCCCTGCGCCACTCCGGTTTCGCGGCGTTGAAGGTGAAGGACGCGGTCGTGGATGCCTTGCGCGACGCCCTGGGGGCGCGCCCCAACGTGGACGTGCGCAACCCCGACGTGGCCATCCGCCTGCACGTGCAGAAGTCGGAGGCACGCCTGTTCCTGGATCTGGCTGGCGAGCCCTTGCACCGCCGCGGCTATCGGGTGGCCATGACCGAGGCGCCGCTGAAGGAGAATCTCGCGGCGGCGGTGCTGTTGCTGGGGCGGGTCGATCCCACGCTGCCCTTCGTGGACCCCATGTGTGGCTCCGGGACCCTGGCCATCGAGCATGCCCTGGCGGCGCGGCGGATCGCCCCCGGGCTGGGGCGGCGTTTCGGATTCCAGCGTTGGCCGTTGGCCCAGAGCGAAGCGGTCCGCGCGACGTGGGATCGCCTGGTGGCGGGCGCGCGCGCCGATATCCTGCCGCAGGCCCCGGCGCCGATAGTGTGCGCGGAGCGATTCCCCGACGCGGTGGAGACAGCGCGCCAGAACGCCGCGGCCGCGGGCGTGGTGCGCGATCTGACGTTCGACGTCGCCGACGTACGGGACAGCAAGCCCCAGTGGCCCGCCGGAAACCTGGTGACCAACCCGCCTTACGGCGAGCGGCTGATGGGCGATCCGGCGGGCACCTCCCCAGCCACCGCGGCCACCCCGGCCACCGCATCCATCCACCGACCACCTGCGGTGCGCCCCGACGGCCAGCCCGCCTGGCAGCCGGCGGAACGCGACGCCTATGTCCAGCAGCTGAAGCTGGCGGGGCTCTATCGCGGCATGAGTGAGGCGTTCGAACGGTTTCACGGGTGGGGGATCGTGATCCTGTCTGGCAACCCCATGTGGGCGCAGGAGATGCGGCGCCGTGCGGCCATCTCGCATCGTCTGTTCAACGGAGCTCTGGAGGTGCGGCTGTTGCGCTACGACGTTCCGGCGGGCGGCGGAGGGTTGCCGCCGCCGTCCTCCTCGAGGGATGGGGGGCGCTCCGGCGGCGGAGGCGGCGGACGTGCCGGCGCCGCGCGCGGCGGCCGACCGCGGCGCCGGTGAGGTAACCTTCTCGCGAACAATGCGGCTCGCCTCGCGGCTGGGATTGTCAGCACTTTCGGCGGCACTGATGGTGCTGTCCGTCCCCACGTTCGATTGGTGGCCGCTGATGTGGGTGGCGCTGATCCCCGCACTGCACGTGTCCCTCACGGCCACCACGCCGCGGCGGGCCTTCCTTCAGGGATGGTTCACGGGAGTGCTGGCCAACACCGTCGCCTTCTTTTGGATGAAGGGGCTGCTGGAGCGGTTCGGGCACATGCCCGCCATCCAGGCGATCCCCATCATGATGCTGTTGACCACCTATCAGGGACTGGAATTCGGCCTGTGGTCGTGGGGCGTCCACCGCCTCCACCGCCAGCGTCCAGACCTGTCGCTGGCCTGGGTGGCCCCGCTGGTCATGGTGGTTATCGAGCTGGTGGTGCCGCAGATCTTCCCGTTCTATCTGGCCATCTCGCAGGCCTGGGTGCCGGCCGTGATTCAGATGGCGGACCTCACCGGGCCGATGGGCGTTTCGTTTGTGATGGTGATGGTAACCGGCGCGCTTTACCAGGCGGGCCGGGCGTTGACCGCCACCGCCACTGCCACCACTGCCACCACTGCCACCACTGCGATCTCCCCGCGCCACCTGGCGGGCCTCGCGGGCCGCCGGCTCGCCGTACCGGCGGCGGTGCTGGCCTGCGTGCTGCTGTACGGGGGTCTGCGCATTCACCAGGTGGACGCGCGCCGTGCCGCCGCCCCCAAGGCCAAGGTGGGCATCGTGCAGGCCAACGTCGGAATCAACGAGAAGTGGGACCCGCGCGAGAGCGCTCGGCTGCTGGCGCTGCACCAGCAGCAGTCCGCCGACCTGGCCCTGCGCGGCGCCGATCTGGTGGTGTGGCCGGAGTCGTCGTACCCGTACGCCCTGCCGCGCGACCTGGCGGCGGACCTTCCCCTGGGTGATACGCGGCGCGTGCGCCGCGACTTCCAGACGCCGCTGCTGTTCGGGGCGGTGACCCTGGCCCCCGAGCCGCGCACCGGCAAGGCGCGATTCCCTTACAACACGGCGCTGATGATGGATGGGGCCGGTCGCATCACCGGCACCTTCGACAAGGTGTTCTTGCTGATCTTTGGTGAGTACATCCCCTTTTACGAACACATCCCCTGGTTCACCGACGTGTTTCCCGACGCCTCGAACTTCAACCGCGGCGACAGGCCGGCGGTGTTCCCGCTGCGCGTCGGGGCGAATGATTTTCGGGTGGGGCCGCTCATCTGTTACGAGGACATCCTTCCCGGGTTCTCGCGCCAGGTGGCCGCGCTGGAGCCAAACCTCTTCGTGAACATCACCAACGACGCCTGGTTCGGAAAGACGGCGGAGCCCTATCAACATCTGGCCCTGGCGGTCTTTCGTTCGGTGGAGCACCGCTTGGAGATGGTCCGCGCCGTCAACACGGGGGTGTCGGCGCACATCGATGCCGTGGGGCGGGTGCGTGCCTCGGGACCAGCGGTGGATCCGGACACGGTGCCGCCGCCCGAGCCCGTGGCGCTGCTGGCGGAGGTGTCACTGCTGGAACGAGGCGGGCTTTACGGACACGTCGGGGACCTGTTCGCTTATCTGTGTCTGGGCCTGGTGACGTGGCTGGTGGGCATTCCGCGCGGCCTCCGCCGCCGCTGGGGGAAGGGCCGCGTCCCCGGTCGCCAGCGCGCCAGCAAGCCAGCAGTATCTCGTCACAGTGATTTCGATTGATTGATTTGCGCAGGAGCTCCTCACCTCGCCCCACGAAGTGGCTCAAGATCCTACACATCTCCGAGCACGGCTTTTGCAAATCGTTGCGATCACTTGCCTCCGATGAACCCTCTCCCGCATGCGGGAGAGGGCAAACGCTCGGCTGTG
>JBDSME010000273.1:0-4770 GCA_039916065.1 Polyangia bacterium | reverse complement strand
GAGCCGACGCTGATCAGCGATTCGGTGATCTGGTAGCCCACATCGCGCCGGAAGGCCCAGGGATCCAGAAAGGCCAGCATCCGCCGCATGCGGAACGGCGTGGAGACGATGAACTTCCATCCCACCGGAGCCGCGATCAGCACCGCCAGGATGAGGTAGCTGGTGCGCGTGCCGGCTATGAACAGCAGTCCCAGCGCCACCAGCCCGAAGATCACCGCCGTCCCCAGGTCCGGTTGCTTCAAGAGCAACCCCATCAGGACCCCCGTCACCACCAGCGGGGGCAAAAATCCCACCGAGAAGTCCCGCACCTTCTCCGCCTTGCGTGCCAGTAGCGTGGCCAGGTAGACGCACAGGGCGAACTTCGCCAGCTCGCCCGGCTGAAAGGACAGCGGCCCCAGGCGAAACCAGCGAATGGCACCGCCCGCCCGCGACCCGATCTTCAACACCGCCACCAGGGACAGGATGCTCGCGAACAGCAGCGGATAGGCGAAGCGCCGGTACACGCTGTAATCGACGCGCAACGCGACGGTGAACGCCACCAGGCCCAGCAGCGCGTAGACCATCTCGCGCTTGAGAAAATAGAAAGGATCGCCGTAGCGTTTGGCGGCGAACACCGCCCCCGCCGAGAAGATCATCACGCTGCCAAACGCCGCCAGGATCAGCACCACGCCGCAAAGCACGCGGTCCACGCCCACCTCGCTGGGGCGGATCAGACCGGCCACCGTGGCGGGGCCGGGCGGCGGCGACGAACGCCCGCGCGCCGCCTGCCAGATCTGCCCCAGTGCCCCCCGGACGGCCGTCCGAATCGCCCGCGCGGCATCCCCCAGCACCTCCTCGGTGCGTCCGTTCATCATGGCCATCGCGAACTCCGGCGCGTCACGGCGGCGTGGCCGGTCATTGCATGGCCTCGTCGCCCACCACGGTGCGGACCGCCGCCCGGAAGACCTCCGCGCGGTGGCCGTAGTCGCGAAACATGTCAAAGCTGGAGCAGGCGGGTGACAGCACCACCGCGTCCCCGCGCACCGCCACCGTCGCTGCCTTCTCCACCGCTTCTTCCAGGGTCCGGGCGCGCAGAACCTTTTCCGGCGCCACCGCCGCCGCGAAAGCGACCGCCATGCGATCGGCGGCCTCGCCGATCAGCACCACGGCCCGCCCCACCTGCGCGAAGGCCTCGGCCAGCGGCGCGTAGTCTCCCCCCTTGTCACGGCCCCCGGCGATCAGCACCACCGGCCGCGGAAACCCTGACAGGGCGGCGGTGACCGCACCCACGTTGGTGCCCTTGGAGTCGTCGTAGTACTCCACGCCGCGCGCCTCGGCCACCAGCTCCATCCGGTGCGCCAGCGCCCGAAACTCCAGCAGCGATCGCCGCGCTTCCGACGGCGTGGCCCCCGCCAGCCGCCCGGCCAGCAGCGCCGCCAGGGCGTTTTCGTGGTTGTGTCTGCCCACCAGCGACGGGTTGTTGGTCGGGTAGCGCTCGATATCGCCGCCGGGCAGTCTCACGCACAGCGCGTCTGCCTCCAGCCAGCCGCCCTCCTGGCGCTTGTTCACCGTCGAAAACAGGATGTGCCGGGCGACGCTTCGTTCCGCGCAGCGGCGGGCGACGGGGTCATCGGCATTCACCACCGCGAAGTCAGAGGCCACCTGCCGCTCGAAGATCTTGGCCTTGGCGCCGGCGTAGGCGTTGAAATCGGCGTAGCGATCCAGATGGTCTGGCGTCACGTTCAGCAGCACCGCGATGCGCGGGTGGAACTCCTCAGCCGTGTCGAGCTGGAAGCTGGACGTCTCGACCACCAGGATCCCCCCCGGCTCGGCGGCACGCGTCCCCACCGCTTCGGCCAGAGGCTCTCCCAGGTTGCCCCCCACGAAGGTCGGATAGCCGCTGGCCTTGACGATCGCGCCGCACAAGGTGGTAGTGGTCGACTTGCCGTTGGTCCCCGTGATGGCGACCAGAGTCCCCTGAACCAGGCGCGACGCGAACTCCAGCTCGCCCGTGATGGGAATGCCCGCCCGCTTGGCCGCCGCCAGTTCGGGAATAGCGGGCACTCCGGGCGACAGCACGATCAGGTCCGCCCCCAGGAAGGTCTCTTCGCGGTGGCCGCCCAGTTCCACAGTCACCCCTTCCGGCAGCTTGGCGATGGTGTCACGCAGCGCCACCGCATCGCGCTTGTCCGTCACCGTGACCCGTCCGCCCCGTTCGGCGACCACGTGGGCCACGGCCAGACCGGAGCGGCCCAGGCCGACCACCAGCACCTTCTTGTCTTTGATCAGGGGTTGTTGCGGAGATTGCAGTTGAGTCACGACAGCTCGCCAGCGCGCGTCGTCCGTCCCGCGCCACCCCCGGTCCGCACGGCGCGTGCGGAACAAGGGAACACGAGAACAGCCGAGATCACCTCACCTTCAAGGTGAGGATCAGTCCCAGGATGGCGCAAGCGAACGATACGATCCAAAAACGCACCACTATTCGCGACTCTGGCCATCCCAGCTTCTCGAAATGGTGGTGGATGGGGGCCATCAAGAAGATTCGCTTCTTGGTCCGCTTGTAGTAACCGACCTGGATGATGTCGCTGACCGCCTCCAGGACGAACACCCCGCCGATGATGGGCAGGGACAGCTCGGTCTTGGTGGCGAGGGCCACGAAGCCCAGCGCGCCCCCCAGCGCCAGTGCACCCACGTCGCCCATGAACACCTGGGCCGGGTGCGTGTTGAACCAGAGAAAACCGATTCCGGCGCCTCCCATCGCGCCGCAAAAGATGGCCAGCTCTCCCGCCCCCGGCACCGGCGCCATACCCAGGTATTCGGCGATGTTGAAGTTGCGCAGCGTGGTACCCGCCGCATAGGCCAGCAACATGAAGGTGAACGAACAGATGATCACCGGGCCGATGGCCAGGCCGTCCAATCCATCGGTGAGGTTCACCGCGTTGGATTCGGCCATCAAGACGAAGATCCCGAAGCCGATGTACGCCGTCAGCGGCAGGAGCACCGGGAACCGATCAAAGTTCATCAGCGGGGGGGCGAGCCGCAACCGGACATCCAGCGGCAGGGCGTCACTGGTGAACAGCCAGGCCACCGCCACGCCGCCGATGATGAACTGTCCCAGCAACTTGAGGCGCGCCGCCAGCCCCTTCTTGTTCTTGCGGGTGATCTTCAGATAGTCGTCGACGAAGCCGATCGCCCCGAAACCCACCGTCACCAGCAGGGCGAGCCAGACCAGGGTGCTGCGCAGGTCACACCAAAGCAACGTCGCGGCCACCAGGGCCATGATGATCAGGGCGCCGCCCATGGTGGGGGTGCCGCCCTTGGCTGCGTGCGTGGCCGGGCCATCGTCGCGGATGACCTCGCCAAGCTGGTGGGCGCGGGCGCGGCGGATGAACCAGGGCGCCACCGCGAAGGTGATCAACAACGAAGTGAGCGTCGCCAGACCCAGCCGCGTCGAGACATACCGGAACACGTTGGCCCCGGGGATGGTCTCGCGAAAGTGATGAAAGAGGTGGAAAAGCAATCTCGGGCGCCTCCGATGAACCGGAAGTTTTATGTCATTGCCGGCTGGTTTCGAAATTCTTCGCCCAGGGCGTCAATGGCGCGCTCCAGCCGCATGCCCCGGGACGCCTTCACCAGGATCCAGTCGCCCGGTCGGGACCACCGCGCCACCAGCGCCGCCGCCGCGGCGGGAGTCTCTACCGCCACGGCGCGCTCGGCCGCCAGGCCGCTCTCCCGTGCGCCGCTCGCAATCTCGGCCCCGAGCGCGCCCACCGTTGCCAGGCCAGCGAGCTGCCTGCCCGCCTCGCGGCCAACCTCCCGGTGCAGGGCCACCGTATCCGGCCCGAGCTCCAGCATGTCTCCCAGAATGGCGAACGGTCGACCGGCCCCGCCGCCGCGCCCGCCGCGAAATCCTCGCCATCCTCCCGTGGCGGCCACCACCGAGGCCACCGCCGCCCGCATCGACGCCGGATTGGCGTTGTAACAATCGTCCAGGATCACGCGCCCAGCCACCGCCGTGGGGAAAGAACGGTGTGACGGCAAAATGGTATGGGCCAGGGCGCGTGCCGCCTCGGGAAGGGACAGACCCAGCGCCGCCGCCACCGCCAGCGCCGCCGCCCCGTTGCGCGCGTTGTGCACGCCGCCGAGAGGGAGTCGCGCCACCACCGGCACCTCCCGCACGGCGTAACGGACCACCTGTCCGGCCAGGCCAGCCGGCAGCGTGTCCAGAATCACCACGTCCGCCGCCCGACCAGGCGCCGAGGAGGGCGCCGGTTCGCGCCGGGAGCCCTCGAAGCGTAGCTTTTGTTTCTCCGAGATGTGCGCGGCCTCCGCCTCGATCAAAGGATCTCCCGCGGGAAAGATGGCCACGCCGCCGGGGCCGAGCGCCGCGAACAGCTCGCCCTTGGCGCGCGCCACCTCTTCGATGGAGCCCAGCAGTTCGACGTGCGCGCCGGCAACGTTCGTGATCACGCCGACGTGCGGGCGGGCGATCTCCGCCAGCAGCGCGATCTGACCGCGCCCGCGCATCGCCATCTCCAGCACCCAGAAGTCCTCGCCACCCGGCGCGCCGATGATGGTCAGCGGCAGTCCGATCTCGGTGTTGTAGTTTCCTTGCGTTCGCAGCACGGAGCCGAACGCCCCCAGCGCGGCCGCCGTCAGCTCTCGGGTGGTGGTCTTGCCATTGGAACCGGTGATGCCCACCACCCGCCCGGAGAATCGCGCCCGCAGGGCACGTGCCAGGTCGGCCAGGGCAGCCAGCGGGTCCGGCACGCCGATCACCGGGATCGCCAG
>JBDSME010000272.1:0-13174 GCA_039916065.1 Polyangia bacterium | reverse complement strand
AAAGCGGTTTGTCCTCGCCCCGCGGAGCGGGGAGAGGATAAAAGGTGAGGGGCGCACGCGCCTGATAGCAACGCCGTCCCCTCACCCTCCGGCCTACGGCCGTCGACCTCTCCCCACTTTCGTGGGGCGAGGTGAGAAATGTGACGCGCCATCAGCGAATTCCAGGTGAGAGGACGTCACTGTGCGACCAAGGAATGTTCGATACAGTCAGCGGCTGGGGTCGTAGTTCAGGTTGGGGGCGAGCCAGCGTTCCACCTCGGCGACCGTCATGTCCTTGCGGGTGTGGTAGTCGATGACCTGGTCGCGTCCGATCTTGCCCAGGCTGAAGTAGCGCGACTGGGGATGCGCGAAGTACAGGCCGCTGACGCTGGACCCCGGCCACATGGCGAAAGATTCGGTGATGAACATGCCGGTGTTCTTCTGCACATCCAGCAGGGTCCAGAGCGTCCCTTTCTCCGTATGGTCGGGACACGCGGGATATCCGGCGGCGGGACGGATGCCGCGGTATTTTTCGTGGATCAGCTCCTCCTTGGTGAGGTCCTCCTGGCGCCCGTAACCCCATTCCTCGCGCACGCGCTTGTGCAGGCACTCGGCAAAGGCCTCGGCCAGGCGGTCGGCGAGGGCTTCCGCCATGATGGCGTTGTAGTCGTCGTGCGCCGCGCGGAACTTGTCGCACAGCTCCTTGAGACCGATGCCGGTGGTCACGGCGAAGGCGCCAATGTGGTCGGGCAGTCCGGTCTCGCGCGGGGCGATGAAGTCACCCAGGCAGCGGTGGGGATCACCGTTGTCCTTCTGCCTCTGCTGGCGCAGGAAATGAAACCGTTGCAGAACCTTGGTGCGCGTTCCGTCCGTGTATAGCTCCACGTCGTCGCCCACCGCGCTGGCCGGGAACAGACCGTACACCCCGCGCGCCTTTATCAACTTCTGCTTGACCATGGTGTCCAGCAGCTCGTTGCCCTCCGCGAAGATCTGCCGGGCCTGCTCGCCGTACTTCTCGTGCTCCAGGATGCGGGGGTAGACCCCCTTGAGCTCCCAGGTGTGAAAGAACGGCGTCCAGTCGATGAACTCGCGCAGGGTGGCCAGGGGGAAGTCTTGCAGCACGCGTACGCCCGTGAATGAAGGGGCCGGAACATCGCCGGCGCGCCATTCGATGGGGGTGCGGTTGGCCCGCGCGGCATCCAGCGGCGTCAACTTCTGGGCCGGCGCGGAATGGATCTTGCGCACGTTCTCGTATTCGGCGCGGTGCTGCGCCACGAAGGCGGGCTTGTTCTCCTCGCTGAGCAAGCTGGTGGTCACGGGAACGGCCCGGCTGGCGTCCAGCACGTGGACCACTGGCTCGCTGTAGTGGGGAGCGATCTTCACCGCGGTGTGGGCCTTGCTGGTGGTGGCGCCGCCGATCAGCAGCGGCAGCTTGAACCCCTGCCGCTCCATCTCTCGCGCCACGTGGGTCATCTCGTCGAGCGACGGCGTGATGAGGCCGCTCAGGCCGATCAGATCGGCCTTCTCCTGCCTGGCGCGTTCCAGGATCTTCTCGCAGGGGACCATCACCCCCATGTCGATCACTTCGTAGTTGTTGCAGGCCAGCACCACGCCCACGATGTTTTTCCCGATGTCGTGAACGTCGCCTTTTACGGTGGCGAGAACGATCTTTCCCTGCGTCTTCACCACCTGACCGTCCGCCACCCGCTGGGCCTTTTCCGCCTCCATGAAGGGGAACAGATAGGCCACTGCCTTCTTCATCACCCGGGCGGACTTCACCACCTGGGGCAGGAACATCTTGCCGGCGCCGAACAGATCGCCCACCACCCCCATGCCGTCCATCAGGGGACCTTCGATCACCAGCAGGGGGCGGCCCAGCTTCACCCGCGCCTCCTCGGTGTCAGCGTCGATGTACATGTCGATGCCCTTGACGAGGGCGTGGGACAGTCGTTCCTCCACCGTGCCGGCGCGCCACTCTTCGGCCTTCTTCGCTGCCGCCGCCGCGCCCGCCCCACCTGGCCCTTCCCCGGCCGCTTTCAGCTTTTCGCCGAATTCCACCAGGCGTTCGGTGGCGTCGGGCCGCCGGTTCAACAGCACGTCCTCGACCAGTTCCTTCAGCGCGGGATCGATCTCCTCGTACACCTCCAGCATGCCGGCGTTGACGATGCCCATGTCCATGCCGGCCTTGATGGCGTGATACAGGAAGGCCGCGTGCATCGCCTCGCGGACCTTGTTGTTGCCGCGAAAACTGAAAGAGATGTTGGAGACACCGCCGCTCACCTTGGCGTGGGGCAAGTTGGCCTTGATCCAGCGGGTGGCGTTGATGAAGTCCACGGCGTAATTGTTGTGCTCCTCCATTCCCGTGGCCACGGTGAGGATGTTGGGATCGAAGATGATGTCCTCGGGCGGAAATCCCACCTCGTCCACCAAGATGCGGTAGGCGCGCTCGCAAATACGGATCTTGTCTTCGAAGGTGGCAGCCTGCCCCTGCTCGTCAAACGCCATCACCACAACCGCGGCGCCGTACTTCAGGACGGTGCGCGCGTTCTGTCGAAATTTCTCCTCCCCCTCTTTCATGGAGATGGAGTTCACGATGCCCTTGCCCTGCAGGCATTTGATGCCCGCCTCGATGACCTCCCACTTGGAGGAATCGACCATGAAGGGGACCTTCGCCACCTCCGGCTCGCTGGCCAGTAGCGACAGGTAGCGGGCCATGGCGGTCACGCCATCGATCATCCCTTCGTCCATGCAGATGTCGATGATGTTGGCGCCGTTCTCCACCTGCTGGCGGGCCACGCTGACCGCCTCTTCGTACTTCCCGTCCTTGATCAGCTTGGCGAACTTGGGTGAGCCAGCCACGTTGGTGCGCTCGCCGATCATGATGTAGACGCCAGGTTGCTGCGTGAAGGGCTGCGAGCCCGACAGCCGCAACGGCAAGGGCAAGGGCGAGGGCAGGGGAGCCGAAGCCGGCACCGCCACCTGGCTCTTGCCTCTGACGGGGGCTTCGTCCGCGCCCGCGCCCGCATGGTAGTGACGCGGCGGTTTGCCCTCCAACGCCTTGGCGATGGCGGCGATGTGCTCGGGGGTGTTGCCGCAGCAACCGCCCGCGATGTTCAGCAGTCCCCCCTTGGCGAAGCCGCCCAGAAAGCGGGCCATGTCCGGCGGCTCCAGATCAAACCCGGTGACGGACAGGGGGTTGGGCAGGCCGGCGTTGGGATAGCAGGAAATGGCGGTGCTCGACTTCTCGGCCAGGTCGGCCAGGAACGGGTACATCAGATCCGGCCCCAGCGAGCAGTTCAATCCCACCGACAGCGGGTTGACGTGCTTCACCGCCGTCCAGAAGGCCTCGATGGTCTGCGCCGAGATCATGGTCTCGCCGCCGCGGCCCACCGCCGCCGAGATCATGATGGGCAGCTCCTTGCCATCGTGATCGAATACCTCGCGAATGGCCACCAGAGCGGCCTTGGCGTTCAACGAATCGAAGATGGTCTCCACCAGCAATACGTCGCTGCCGCCGGCGATCAGGGCCCGGATCTGGTGAATGTAGGCGTTCTTCACCTGGTCGAAGGTCACCACCCGAAAACCGGCATCATCGGCGTCAGGCGAGTTGGTGAGCGACACCGTCAGCGGACCGATAGCCCCGGCCACGAAGCGGCGCCGCCCGTCGGCGTTGGCAACCCGATCGGCCCATTCCCGACACTGCCGCGCCGACTGCTCGTTGATCTCCCAGGCCAGATCGTTGAGAAAACGATCGTCCAGTATCTTCTGGTAGAACTCCGGATCTTTGCGCCGGCCGTGTTCGCGCGGATCGTCCACGAAGAATTCGCTCTGGCTGATGCTGGTGGCGCCGAAGGTGTTGGTCTCGACAATGTCCGCGCCCGCCTCCAGGAAACGGCGGTGGATGTCGCAGATCATCTTGGGTTGGGTCAACGAGAACAGATCGCCGTTGTTCAGCAGATCCTTGCGCGCATCCTTGAAGCGGTCTCCGCGGATGTCGGCCTCGGTCATCCCGTAGGTGCGGATGGTTGTTCCCATCGCTCCGTCGATGATGGCGATTCGTTCTTGCAGGAGTTGCTTCAGGGGGTGTTCGTTTGGCATCACATCTCGCACTAGGCTGAGGGGGTGGGGCGTTTCGTTCGACCGTTGCTGGAAATTGGCACGGGCTTGTTCGCGATGGCCAGCACCACCTGAAGGTGCGGCTTCCGAGCCTCGCGGCAGGCCACGCTGGCGCCCAGGACGTCCAGTCCGGCGCGGGCCAGCAGGCCGCGGACCGCGCGCGGCGAGAACCCGGGATGGCGCTCTCCATAGCGGGCCAGGATCTCGTGTTGCTGATGCTGATCGAGACACAACAGGACCGCGCGCCCACCCGGACGCAGCACCCGCGCGCATTCCGCCAGGGCGCGGGCCGGATGTTCGGCGTAGGTGAGGGTGTGAAACACCAGAACCGCATCGAACGAGGCGTCGCCGAAAGGGAGCTGGTGCACGTCCGCCACGTCCGCGCGGGCGTGCGGAAACTTGACCAGGCGTTCTCGCGCGGCTTCGATGAGGCGGGCATTCTGGTCGATGCAGGTGAGGGACCGGCAGTAGGGCGCCACCGCCATCGCCGCCGCGCCGTCTCCCGAACCGACGTCCAGCACGTCACCCAGCTTCAGGAAGGCGGCCAGCCCCAGGGTCAGCGACTGCCAGGTGCGGCCCGGCGAATAATACCGCTCCATCTCGTCGGCGACGGATTCGGGCAACCCGCCCCGGCGCTCCGCGTCCAGCTCGGACAGCCGCTTCTGATCGCCCACCAGCGTGGGGTCCCCCGAGCGGACGGCCTCGTTCAGCACCGCCCGGGCGGTATCCGGCAAGGTATCAGTGGCCAGCGCGTAGAAGGACTGCGAACCTTGGCGTCGGTCACGCACGAAACCCGCCTCACGCAGCCGCCCCAGATGGGTCGAGACCCGCGGCTGCGAAATCCCGGTCACCCGCACCAGGTCCGTCACACACAGCTCGCGCTCCCCCAGCAAGGCGCAGAGCCGGATGCGGCTTTCGTCGCCGAGCACGTTCAGGGTCTCTATGGTGTGCGAGAGGTTCATGTATCTGGATATGTAGATGTGCGGATGCCCTGGTACACTGATGCCTGGATCCAACGGAGTCAAGACTGGTGACCGTCTCTGATACGCACCGCGCAATCACCACCGTGTTTCGCATGGAGTCACCGCGGTTGATCGCCGGGTTGGCGCGCATGGTGCGCGATGTCGGGGTGGCCGAGGAGCTATCCCAGGAGGCGCTGCTGGCGGCCCTGGAGCGGTGGCCTCAATCGGGTGTCCCCGACAATCCGGGGGCCTGGCTGATGGCGACGGCGAAGAACCGCGCCATCGACGAACTGCGCCGCAACAAGCTGGTTGGGCGGAAGCATGAAGAGCTGGGGCACCAGGTGGACGCGGACCGCGACCGCGCGGTGCCCGATCTGGAGGCCGCCCTGGACGACGACGTGGGCGACGATCTGCTGCGCCTGGTCTTCACCTCCTGTCACCCCGTGCTGTCCACGGAGGCCCGGGTGGCGCTGACGCTGCGGCTGCTGGGGGGACTGACCACCGACGAGATCGCGCGCGCCTTCCTGGTGCCCGAGCCGACCATCGCCCAGCGGATTGTCCGCGCCAAGCGCACCCTTGCCGAGGCGCGGGTCCCCTTCGAGGTGCCGCGCGCCGCCGAGCGCGGGCCGCGCCTGGCTTCGGTGCTCGAGGTCATCTACCTCGTGTTCAACGAAGGCTACTCCGCCACCAGCGGCGACGATCTGATGCGCCCGGCGCTGTGCGAGGAGGCGCTGCGCCTGGGGCGCGTGCTGGCGCAGCTGGTTCCCGACGAGCCGGAGGTGCATGGCCTGGTGGCGCTTATGGAGATCCAAACCTCGCGGGCGGCGGCGCGCACCGATGCCGCCGGCGAACCGATCCGGTTGCTGGAACAGGACCGCGCCCGGTGGGACTACACGCTGGTCCACCGCGGTCTGGCGGCGCTGGAGCGGGCGCAGGGCCTGGGGGGGGCCGGTGGACCCTACGCCTTGCAGGCGGCCATCGCCGCCTGTCACGCCCGCGCCCTCACCGCCGGGGAGACGGACTGGCCGCGGATCGCCGCGCTCTACTATGCGCTGGCGCAGCGCACACCGTCACCGGTGGTGGAGTTGAATCGCGCCGTGGCGGTGGCGATGGCCTTTGGTCCGGCGGCGGGGCTGCGGATCGTGGACCAGCTCACGGCCGAGGCGTCGCTGCGCAACTATCACCTGCTGCCCTCCGTGCGCGGCGATTTCCTGGAAAAGCTGGGGCGCTGGCAGGAAGCCCGCGCCGAATTCGAGCGGGCGGCGACCCTGACGCGGAACAACCGCGAGCGCGACCTGCTGCTGTCGCGCGCGGCAGCCTGCGCGCCGCCGTCGCCCGGCCGCGCTTGATCCGATGCTGCGGCCCGGGCCGCGGCTCATCCGTTCTCCGTTCATCGGCCGATGCTCGCGTGCCGTCGGTCAAGAATATCGGGGCGTGTGGGGACATGTAGCGCAAATCTGCGGTTTCGCCTTCAGACGGCCCCTCGGAACACCGAGGTGCACTGGGTACGGCGCATGGCGAAGCCCGCAGCTCAGCAGGATCTGGACGACGAGGACGCCCGTCTGCGTGAGGAGATCGCGCGTCTCAAGGAAGAAGTCTTTCTTCTGGAGACGATGATCGACACCATCCCTGACTGCGTCTACTTCAAGGACCGAGAAAGCCGGTTCACGCGCGTCAACCCCTACGCCGCGGTGCGCTTTGGCGCCGGCCGTCCGACCGAGGCGATCGGACATACCGATTTCGACTACTTCACGGACGAACACGCCGCCCAGGCCTTCCGGGACGAGCAGGAGATCGTCCGCACCGGCTTACCTCTGGTGAACGTGGAAGAAAAGGAAACCAAGGCCGACGGGAGCGTGACCTGGGTCTCCACCACCAAGATGCCTCTGCGCGACACCGAAGGCAGGATCGTCGGGACCTTCGGCATCTCGCGCGACATCACCCAGCGCAAGGAGTTCGAAGATCAGCTGGAACGGCAGGCGTTCTTCGACCCGCTGACCCAGTTGCCAAACCGGGCGCTGTTCACCAATCGGCTACAACACCTGTTTCAAAGGGCGCGGCGCACCTCCGGCGGGCTGCTGTTCGCGGTGCTCTATCTCGACCTAGATCGCTTCAAGGGGATCAACGACGGCCTTGGCCATCAGGCTGGCGACGAGTTCCTGGTGGCGATGGCGCGCCGGCTGGAGCAGTGCGTGCGCCCCAGTGACACGGTGGCCCGCCTAGGCGGAGACGAGTTCACGGCGCTGCTGGAGGACATCGGCAGCGAGACGGACGCAACGCGGGTGGCGGAGCGCATTCAGGAGGAGCTGTCCCGCCCCTTCTTCGTCCACGGTCAGGAGGTGTTCTCGTCCGTCAGCCTGGGAATCGCCCTGTCGAGCTCACACTACGAACGGCCCGAGGACATGTTGCGTGACGCCGACACCGCCATGTACCGGGCCAAGGCCAACGGACGGGCGCGCCATCAGGTCTTCGACGTGGACATGCACCAGCGCGCCGTGGGGATGCTTCGGCTGGAAACGGATCTCCGCCGCGCCATCATTCGACAAGAAATCCTGCCTTACTACCAGCCGGTGATCGACCTGGGCACGGGAGCGCTGTGCGGCTTCGAGGCCCTGGCCCGGTGGCGACACGCCACGCGCGGCATGGTCATGCCGGACGTGTTCATTCCGCTGGCTGAAGAGGCGGGGTTGATCGGCGCCATCGGCAACCACATGCTGGTCATGGCCTGTACCCAGCTCTTACAATGGCACCGGCGCCATCCACGCACCCCCCCCCTCACCGTCAGCGTCAACGTCTCCACCCGTCAGCTTGGGGAGCCGGACTTCGCGCAGCAGGTGCGACGCATCTGCGAGCAGGTGGGCCTGGACCCTTGCTACCTGGCTCTGGAGATCACCGAGAGCGCGTTGATGCAGAACATGGCCACCAGCTCCGCGGTAATTCAGAGCTTGCACGAGCTGGGGGTGGCTTTGCACATCGACGACTTCGGCACTGGCTATTCCTCGCTGGCCTACCTGCATACGTTTCCCATTGATGCCCTGAAGGTGGACAAGTCCTTCGTCAGCCGGATGGAGACCTCGCCCGGTCAGGCGGAGATCGTCAAAGCCGTGGTCACCCTGGCCCAAAACCTGGGCATGTCCGTCACCGCGGAGGGGGTGGAGACGCGCGCCCAAGCAGACAACCTGCGGGCCATGCGCTGCACCAGGGCGCAGGGTTTCGTCTACTCGCCTCCGGTGCCGGCCGCAGAAGCCGAGATGCTGATCGTCGACGGTGTCCGCCGACTGGAGTTCTGAGGCGGACGCCGGCGCACGAAGAATTCGCCCGGTCCAGCACACGCGGTGTTGACGCTTCGTCGCCGGTGTTTACGTTGACCTGAACCGTCCGCGAGGCATGCCCCGCGGACCTGAAACCCGCTGGGCGCTGATGGCCTCGGCGAAAGGTGAGGAGTTGTCCCATGATCAATGCCGTACGTATCGGTGCCACTGCCGTTAGCCCCGGTGATGCGGACGTTGTCGCGACTGGTCGCGCCGCCGCCAACAGCAACGCCACGGAGCATCGGCGCAGCAGCGGAAACAACGACTACAACGACTACAACGACAACAATGACCGCGCCCTGCTGGACGCCTACTCCCGGACCGTGACCACGGTGGCGGAGTTGGTCAGTTCGTCGGTGGTCAAGATTGAAGTGCAAGGCCACGCCGAACCGCCGACCGAACGGCGAGGCGCCCGCCACGGCCCCGGAGAGGCATCAGGCAGCGGCTCGGGATTCGTGATGACCCCCGATGGCTATGTCCTGACCAACAGCCACGTGGTGAGCGGGGCCAAGCGCATCCGGGCCGTGTTCCAGGACGGTGAGCGGGCGGCGGCCCACCTGGTGGGCGACGATCCCGACACCGACATCGCGCTGTTGAGGATCGACGTTCCGCACCTGACCGCGCTCACCTTCGCCGATTCTTCAGCGCTGCGGGTCGGCCAGATCGCCATCGCGGTGGGGAATCCCTATGGCTTCGATTGCACGGTCACCGCCGGGGTGATCAGCGCGCTCGGCCGGTCGCTGCGCACCAAGACCGGTCGACTGGTCGACGACGTGATTCAAACCGACGCCGCCCTGAATCCAGGAAATTCCGGCGGGCCCCTGGTGGATGGGCGGGGACGGGTGATCGGCGTCAACACGGCCATGATCATGCCGGCCCAGGGCATCTGCTTCGCCATCGCCGCGAACACCGCCAGCTTCGTCATGGGCAAGCTGATTCGCGAGGGCCGCATCAGGCGGTCGTACCTGGGCGTGGGGGGGCAGACCGTCCCGTTGCACCGCCGGGTCGTGCGGTTTCACGGCCTTCCCACCGAAAGCGGAGTCTTCGTGGCCTCGGTGGAGGCCAATAGCCCGGCGGCGCGTGCAGGCCTGCGGGATGGGGACCTCATCGTGGGCTATGGCGATACTCCAATCGCCGGCATCGACGATCTTCACCGCCTGCTCACGGAAGACAAAGCCGGCTTGGTCGTCCCTCTGACCATCATCCGCAATTTGGAAAAGCAAACGCTGCCGGTATCACCCACGCTGCGGACCTGAGATTCCCCTCGGCGGCGCCGGAAGCCAAGAAGGGGCTCGAGGGAACATGACGCCCCGCGCATCCGCTAGAATCGGTGGATGGTGCTCCCTTCAATTGGCTTGTTGTGCCCGGGGACAGGGGGCGCCAGCGCGACGGGCGGTGCGGGAACCGGCGGCGCCAGCGGCACTGGTGGCAGTGGCGCCTGTGGCATCGCCCCACGCGTGGGTTGCTGCACATCCGACGCGGGTTGCAAGGGTTCGGCCGAATGCGTGGGCGGCACCTGTACGGCTAACTCGCCGGGTGTTTGCAAGGCCGCGCCGCCGCCGGGAGCCTGCTGGCACGATGCCGACTGCGGCGCAAAGGGGAGCTGCACCGGAGCGAGCGTCTGTGCATGTGGCCTGCTGTGCCTTCTGCCCGACAGAATGGGGACGTGTGCGTCTGCGATCTGACCGACGCCGGACTGCTGTTCGATCGTGTTCGAGTCGTTGACGATTTTGGCGACCTGACCTCCGTCGCGCGCAGGGGGAGTTCAACCTGATCTCATCACCGGGATTGGCCCCTCTCCGCCGGCCCTGAGGGCCGGCTGCCTCCCCCCCTGGGGAGGCTTTCGGAACCACTGGCACGTCCGCCAGCAGCATTGCTGCTAGCCCCTGGTTAGCAGGGCAGGGCGGCGGCTGACCGACCCACTATTCAGCGAGTGGAGCGTGGCGCCCGATCCGGACTGCAGGGAGATGCTCACGCTCCTCCTGGCCGCCGACGCCTGTTTCAACGAGTGGAGCGTGGCTTCGCCACGCGGAACGAGGGGGGCGCGGGGGACCAAAGCGAGCGCAGCGAGCGACGTCCCCCGATAAAATGAAAAAAACGCGCCGGGAACCCGTGGGCTCACCGGCGCGTGTCATCCGCTAGTGGACTGGTCGTGGGCTAGCACCACTATGGAGCCGCCCAATTTTTGTCGCGCGGTGCGAGCCTCGCCAGCGCGACGGGTTACGTCCTAGAAGTGGGCTCGGACGGACTACGGAACGAACAGCTGGTCCTTAAAGGGGACTGCTGTGTGGGGACCGAGGACACGAGGTCAGCGGAGCCGACACCCACACTGGGGCAATAGGACCCGGACGGGGTCTCCCCATCAGGCTCGCCCGGACTCCTTTATTCCGAAGCGGGTTGACGTGCGAAGTGAATTCCAACCTGTCTGTGGATTACGTTTCGCCATGCCTTTTCCTCCTTTGTTGGGCCAGTCGCTCGCGGATGCCCTGCCTTGAAGATACTGTGCAGATCGCTCGCGCGCCACTTTGGTATAAGGCGACATGTCGTCGACAAAACCGGGCGGGGGCGGTCGAGGCGCACGCTTCGCCGCGGCAATGGACCCCGCGGCGTCGGCGCTGAACGCCAGCATCGACTTCGACCGGCGCTTGCTGTCGGACGATGTGCGGGGCAGCCAGGCGCATGCCCGCATGCTGGCACGCGTCGGTCTCATCTCCGGCGCTGACGCCGACGCGATCGTCGCCGGGTTGGATCAGGTGGCCGGTGAATTTCAGCGCGGTGAACGTACCCTGGACCCGGCGCTGGAAGACGTCCACATGAACGTGGAGAGCAGACTCACCGCGGTGATCGGCGAGCCCGGACGTCGCTTGCACACGGCGCGCAGTCGCAACGATCAGGTGGCCACGGACCTGCGCCTCTACGCGCGCGCCGCCGCCGCCGAACTGGTGACCGCCATCGATCGCGCGCGCGTCGAGCTGTGCCTGCAGGCCCGGCGCCACGCGGCGACGCTGCTGCCCGGATACACCCACCTTCAGCGTGCGCAAGCGGTTACGCTGGGACATCACCTGATGGCGTACGCCGAGATGCTGGGGCGCGATCGCGGTCGCCTGATCGATGCCGCGCGGCGCGCTGGGCAGTCGCCGCTCGGCTCGGGAGCGCTGGCGGCCACCGGGCTGCCGATCGATCGCGCTGCCACCGCCCAGGCGCTTGGCTTCGACGAGCCGACCCACAACAGCCTGGACGCGGTATCGGATCGCGATTTCGCCGCCGAGATCGCCTTCGCCTGCGCGTTGCTGGGCGTGCACCTCTCCCGACTGGGCGAGGAGCTGGTGCTGTGGTCCACCACCGAGTTCGGGTTCGTGCAGCTTGGCGAAGGCTACTGTTCGGGCAGCTCGCTGATGCCACAGAAGCGCAACCCCGACATCGCCGAGTTGCTGCGGGCCAAGCCGGCGCGGGTTATCGGTGATGTGGTGACGCTGCTGACCATCAGCAAGGGGCTGACGTTGGCCTACAACAAGGATCTGCAGGAGACGCAGGAACCGTTTTATGACGCCGTGGAAACCGCGCGCGTGAGTTTGGCCGTCCTGCCGGGCCTGATTGCGTCGCTGCAGTTCAACACCGAACGCATGAACGCGGCCGCCCAGGATCCGGCGCTGGGCGCCACGGATCTCGCCGAAGAACTGGTGCGGGCAGGTTTGCCCTTTCGCGAGGGTCACGAGATCGTGGGGCGACTGGTACGCCGCGCCGAGGAGAAGGGTTGCACGCTGCGACAGCTCACCGCCGACGACCTCAAGACCATCGATGCGCGCCTGACGCCAGCGGTGTTGAACGCGCTCGAGCCGGCGCAGGCGGTGGCGGCGCGAACAGTCATTGGCGGACCGGCGCCACAGTCGGTGATGCGCGAGGTGGCTCGTTTGGCCGCCGAGCTCAGCGCGCTGGGCTTTCAGGTCTGACCACGCGCTCTGCCAGCGCGCTCGGTAGCTGTCAGAACACGCCGAACGCGCTGAGCATGGGGGTGACCCGTCCTCCGCTTTGAGGAACAGGGAGTATCGCCACCGAAGGAGGCGGCGGGGCATCAGAAGTATCGGCCGTGCTGGTATCGACGTTCCGGGTGAGAAGGATTCCGGACAGCAGGCCCACAGCGCCTCCGACCAGCGCCATGCTGGCCGTGCGCGATCGTGCCCTTGATTGGGGCGTGGTGGTGAGACAGCCGGCGTCGTCCGCCACGCACGCACCGATTCCCGCCGCCAGGGCCCCCGCTCCGGCCGCCAGATCGATGAGCGCGATGCGCTTCCAGCTGGGACCGTAGCGAGACTGGTCGGGGAGGTATGCGCCCAGCAGCCCCGCCGCCAACCCGACGTTCAGGCCGATCATCGCAGGCAACGCCAGATCCAGGACCGACGCATTGGCCAGACTGGGGTTGCCGGCGCTGTCCACGCTTTCGGTCTGCCAGGTGAAGACCTTCCACTTCAGCGCCACCGCCGCCAGGCTCCCGGTCACCGCGCCACCAACCGCCGCGCTCTGGATCAGGGCCACGCGACCGTAGGTCGGAGCGTGGTGCGACAACAGGGCGGCCGCCGTCGTTCCCACCACGATCCCGGGCAGGCTGCCAGCGAAAGCTCCGTTGAGCTGGACGCTGAGCTTTGGCCGTTCCAGGTGTGCGGGCAACGCTGGCCTCATTACGGTAGCTTGTCTGGCCGGGACCGTCGCGGTCAGGGCCTGTTCAACGTAGAGCCCCGTCAAGGCCCCTTCCGCGGCGCCGATCCACATGCCTCCGATAACGAACAGCGCTCTGTTGTCCGGGACGTA
>JBDSME010000271.1:0-2693 GCA_039916065.1 Polyangia bacterium | reverse complement strand
CGGCGATCGTGCAGGCGGGAGAAGAGCGCCTGGAATATGCGGTGACCGCCGCCGGGGTCGCGCAGAAAGAGGGGGTCACGGTGGGCGACTTCGTCTTGAAGAATCCCATCATGCTGGGGGCGGAGTGGACCGTGTTTGCCGGCAAGGCGAAGATCACCTCGGTCACGGAACATGTCAGCGGCGCCTCGGGCGCGTACCAAGATTGCGTGGTGGTGGAGACCTTGCGTTCCGAACCGACGCGCCTGTCGCGTACCACTTACGCGCCCGGAGTGGGTCCTGTGGCCATCGAGGTGCAGGTTCAATCGGGAGGTCGATTCGTGACCACTCTGCGCGCTAGCCTGCGCGGCGCCACCCGCCCGGGCGAAGATCCTCTCGCCATCGACAAGTGATCGCGGAGCAACGGGCCATCAGGCTGGCCTCGGACCGCGGCCGCGGACGTGACGCGCCGGGCGTTGTAGAGTGTTGGCGTGGCTGTGGCGCGCCGTTGGTCGGGTTTTCGATCGCCGACAGCCATCGCGTTGCGCCTGGCCGTCACGCTGCTGATGCCAGCACTGACGGCGGGGTGCGCCGCACGCGCGCCGGAGGCGGCAGGAAGCCGGACCAAGTCAGGCGCTGCTGATTCCGCGGCTGAACCCCGGGTCAGCAGCAACATTCTGCGGCGCGATTACGCCGGCTCGGAGGCTTGCGGGGCCTGCCACGGCGAGGTGATGTCCGCCTGGCGACGCTCTCCCATGCATCGCATGACCCGCCTTCCCGAGCGGACCGAAGTTCACGCTCCCTTCGATGGCCGCGAATTTCATTTCAAGGGCGACGTGGCGCGCCTGGAACAGGTCGACGGCCTCCGATTCGTGCGCCTGACAGCGCGTGACGGCACCACCCATCTGTATCGGGTCACCAAGGTGATCGGGGGCAGGTACCGTGAAGACTTCGCCGGGTTGGAGGTGCCGCCCTCCGACCCGGCAGGTGCGCCTCTCGGCAATTCACGGGCCGAGCTCCTGCTGCCGGTGTCGTACGTCTTCCAAAACGATTCGCTGCGCCTGAAGGGGTACTCGGTGATGGTCGGTGAGCGTCCCGGATTGCGGGCCGGTGGGGTCTGGAACCAGACCTGCATCTTCTGCCACAACACCGTCCCCTATTTCGACGATCTCTGGGGCGCCCTGCACGGCCCTGGCGCCCCCGGCTACCAGGGTGAGGTGGTCGATCGCGTGCTGCCGAGCGCGCTCCGCCTGCGGTACTCCGTGACCGATCCCGACGCCCTGGTTCGCGCCGTGGATGAGGAGATCTCGATCCTGAGCGAGGCTGGTACGGGAAGGGGCGCCGCATCTGACGCCGATTCACGCGCCCATCTGCGCGCGGCGATGCAGGTGTCGCGCGCCCGCTTCGGGCCGTCCCACTTCATCGAGGTCGGCATTGGATGCGAGTCATGTCACGGCGGTTCCCGAGAGCACGTGGACGATCCCCGCCTGCATCCCACCTTCGAACCGCGGGCGCCTTTTCTCGAGGTTAGACATGGCGGTGGCGACGGGGAGGCGAGCGGCGCAGGCGCACGGACGGGCGCCAGCGCTTCCACCCCGGTATCGCCCGCCGAATGGCAGAACCGCGCCTGCGCCCGCTGTCACCAGGTGTTGTTCTCACGCTATAGCCGCACCTGGGAGGGGGGCGATCGCCGACGTCCGGCGGAAGCCGGCGGCAGTCACATCACCTCCGGCGAGGCGCGCGACTTCCTGCTGGGCGGTTGTGCCCGCGCCATGGCTTGCAGCACCTGCCACGATCCGCACGGCGAGGATCGGCCCGAAGCTCTGGCCCGGCTGGCCACGCCGGCCGGCAACGGCGTCTGCACCGGCTGTCACCAGCAACTTGCCCGGCCGGCTGCTCTACAGGCGCACGCTCATCATGACCCATCCGGCGCCGGCGGTTCGTGCGTGGGCTGTCACATGCCGCGGAAGAACATGGGCCTCGGCTATCAGTTAACCCGGTACCACCGCATCGGATCCCCCACGGACGCAGCGCGCGTGGAGCACGACCGCCCCCTGGAGTGCGCCCTGTGCCACGCGGACAGGACCGTCGGCGGATTGCTGGCGGACATCGGTCGCCTCTGGGGGAAACACTACGACAGCGCGGCGATCCTCCGCCTGTATGGATCTCTTGACGCCAACGTTCTGATCGCCACCATCGAACGCGGCTATGCGCACGAGCAGGCCGCCGCCATGGGGGCCGCCGGGGCGCAGAGGTTCAAAGCCGCCGGACCGGCCATCGCCCGCGCCGTCCCGGTGAATGCTTATCCGCTGGTGCGCTATCACGGGGCGGCGGCGCTGGCCGCCATCGACGGAAGGCCGCTGCCCAGCGATCTCGACGGCGCCATCGGTGTGCATGGCGCCACCGCCGCGGCCGCCGCCGCGACGGTGACTGGTGATCGCGAGAACGACGAGGACTGACCATCACGTCGCGTTCGCGCCGCCCGCATCGCGTCCACGGCGGCAACTTCTGTTCGGACTGACCACCCTTGCTTCAGTTGGCGCAGGTCGCGTCGATGCACGATCGGCTGACGCCACAGTCCGAGGACAACCGGCACTGCGGGGCCGCCTCGCCCGGGGTGACACATAGCCCTGCCTGGCAGACCACCGCGATCCCACAGCGGCAGCAGTCGGCGGTGGACGCGCACTGGCTTCGGCAGACCGCATTCACGCAGACCT
>JBDSME010000270.1:0-5102 GCA_039916065.1 Polyangia bacterium | reverse complement strand
AAGCACCCTGCCCCGCCGCTCTCCGCTGGTGGTCGGGCCGCTGGTGTCCATCCGTTCGGCGCTCGGCCTCATGGCCGACCGGCAGGTCGCGGCGGCGTTGGTCGCCTCGCACGGAGTGCTGCTGGGCGTACTGAACGAAAGAGACCTCGCGCACCGCTTGATCGAGCCCGACGCCCAGGACGGGCAACTGGCGGTCTGGCGCGTGATGAACCCGAACACCGAGACCCTGCTGGATACGGACAGCGTGGCGTACGCAACCACGAAGCTGTGGGCCCGCGGCGGGCGCGCCATGCCGGTGCTCCGAAGCGACGGCGGGCTGTACGGATTACTGGAAATCCAGGATATTGTGGGGTGGATGTGCGGCCGAGTGGGTGCGGGACCGCGCCCCACCGCGGCGGCATTTACTGCTTAATTTCCCAGTGCTTTCAGGTATTTAAAAATACACCAACAGAAAGCTGCGCGGGCTCGTTTGCCGTGATAGGTAGGTTGTCGCCATGGCTTGGGGATATCGATTGGAGATGATGGGGGGTCGGGACGGGGCTCGCTGTCGCGAGGATGGTCGCGGGTGTTCCGTGGGCAAGTGTCACGCGCTGCCCCAGTACACTTCCGCGTTCCGGTACTCGCGTGACGAAGGCGGAGCGGTGACCGTAACCAGAGTTCTGTGCGTGAAGCACGCGCGGCTGTTCTCGATGAAGTACAGCCTGGCCTGGCCAGACATGTTGCGTCGCCCGCGGCGGTTCATGACCGGCGCCTGGGCGCAGCTCGCGGCCTGAGGGCCGTACCGCCGGCGCGCAGCGACGACGGTCACGGCCTTCCCACGGCCTGGCAATCTCGTGTTATCCCTTCATGGTGACGTCTTGTTCGCGCTGGGGAGCGGCCCGCCTTTCCCTGACCTTGATGATCGCTCTGGCCGGTTGCGAGGCCAAGAGCGGCGATGCGCCGGCATCCTTCTCGGACGCCGGCGCCGTTGGAAACGCCGACGCGCGTGGTTACGACAGCGGAGACGCCGCCCTCAGCATGGGAACGGGAGGTTCGGGCATCCCCGGCAGCGGGGGCTCCCCTGGCAGTGCCAGCGGGGGCACCGGTGTGACCGCCTCCGGAGGTGACACCGCCAGCGGCGGTGCCGTCGGCAGCGGCTCGGGCGGCTCCAGCGACATAGCATCAGGTGGCACCACCGGCGCGGGATCAGGCGGCACCACCGGCGCGGGATCAGGCGGCAGAAGTGGGACGGGAGGGCTCGGCACCGGCGGGGCATCGGCGTCGACCGGTGGGGCAGCCGGCGGCTCGGCAGGGCAAGGGGACGGCCGGTGCCCCAGCAATGCCATCTTCTGCGCCGACTTCGAATCCGGGACCATCCCCGCTCAGGCGACGTTCTTTCCCGAGTACCTGCGCGCCAGCATGGCCACCTACCTGACCGTGGATGCCACCACCGGCCTCAATGGCGGGCACGCAGCCAAGTTCGTCGGGACCTCATTCAGCCAGATGCTGGGCGTCGTCACCGGCACCTCCGCCTTCTGGACCCGGGTCTATCTCCGTTCGGACGTGGACATGGGCACGGTCACCGGGCACGCCACTTACGTCGCCGCGACCGACGGCAACGGCGATCCCAACATGGGGGAACAGATCCGCGTCGGCGAGCACACCTGTCAGCTCGAACTCAACCGCCGCTCCGACGACAAGGAGCTGCTGTCGAACGGCGGCAAGTACATGTGCATGGGCGGCATCGTCCTGGCGAAGAACACCTGGTACTGCCTGGAGACCTTTTACAACGGGCCGGGCCGGGAAGTGCGGGTCTTCGTGGCGGGCACGGAGTCCGCCCCCCTGCACGCCACCGACTGGGGTCCGTACAACTACGGCATGTTCAAGTTTGGGTTCGAGAACTACAGCAGCCCCATGCGGACCATGTGGTACGACGACGTCGCCATCGCCCCGCAGCGCATCGGCTGCCACTGAGGCAGTACCGCGACGGGCGCCGCCCAGCGCACCGAGCTATCCAACGGCTAGCCACCTCGCCAACGGCTAGCCACCTCGGGCGGTTTCGCCTTCCAGCTTGCCGGTGTGGCGGATGTCCATGCCTTTGACCATGAACACCACCATCTCGGCCACGTTGGTGGCGTGGTCGCCGATGCGCTCCAGGTACTTGGCGATCGACTGCAGGCGCGTGGCGCGGAAGATGTTGTGCGCGTCTTCCATCATGTAGGTGAGCAACTCGCGGAATATCTGCGAATAGTAGGCGTCGATGTTGGTGTCGCGTTCGATAACAGCGTGCGCGCGCTCGGGGTCGCCCGCCACGAAGGCGTCCAGGGCTTCACGCAGCATGCCTTGCACCTCGTTGGCCATGTTGGGAAGGTCGACGTACGGTTTGAGGGGCGGCTCCGCGTTCAGCTCCACCACCCGTTCGCTGATGTTGACGCCCAGATCGCCAATTCGCTCCAGGTCGGTGACCAGCTTCAGGGCCATGGTGATGAAGCGCAGGTCAGACGCCACCGGCTGCCGCCGCGCCAGGATGGACAGGCACAGCCCGTCGATGTCCACCTCCATCTGGTTGATGCGGCGGTCGAACGCAATCATGCGCGTGGCCAGATCGGTGTCACGCTCCAGCAGGGCCTTGATGCTACCGCTGATGATCTCCTCGACCTTGGCGCCCATGCGAAGGAGCTGGTCGCGGAGCTTACGCAACTCACCCTCGTACTCTCGATTGGTATGTTCGCGCAGGCTCATTGGCGGCACCCCAGGGTGGTCATGGGTTATCCGAATCTGCCGGTGATGTAGTCTTCCGTCTTCGGCTTGCTGGGCTTGGTGAAGATGATGTTCGTTCGATCGTACTCCACCAGCTCGCCCATGTAGAAAAAGGCCGTCCAGTCGGACACCCGGGCCGCCTGCTGCATGTTGTGCGTGACGATCACCACGGTGTAGTTTTTGGACAGATCGTCGATCAGCTCCTCGATGTGCGCGGTGGCGATGGGATCCAGCGCCGATGCGGGCTCGTCCATCAGCAACACCTCGGGCTCGACCGCCAGCGCGCGGGCGATGCACAGCCGCTGTTGCTGGCCACCAGACAAGCTGAGCGCGTTCTCCTGCAGGCGGTCCTTGACCTCTTCCCATAACGCAGCATGGCTGAGGGCCCGCTCCACCCGTTCAGCGATCTCCCCGCGATCGTTGATTCCGCCGATGCGCAGCCCATAGGCCACGTTCTCGAAGATGGACTTGGGAAAGGGGTTGGAACGCTGGAAGACCATGCCGATGCGGCGCCGCACCACCACCGGATCGATCCCGGGGCCATAGATCGGCTCGTCGTCCAGACGCACGTCCCCCTTCACCTTGCAGCCGGCAATCAGCTCGTTCATGCGGTTCAACGACCGCAAGAATGTGGACTTGCCACACCCGGAGGGACCGATCAGCGCGGTCACGTTCTTCTCGGGAAGATCAAGGGTGACCGGGGCCAGGCCGCGCTTGCTGCCGTAGAACACCTCCAGGTCGCGGACTGTCAGCTTCATCGTCAGCTCCGGACCGTGCGCGCTGGCCGTCATCGTCATGCCCCCACCCCGGCCAGGCGGCGGCGCATGCGCGCCCGCACCACCACCGCGGCCAGGTTCAACACGAAGGTGACGATCAACAACACCAGCACGGTGGCGTATAGCAACGGCTTGGTCGCATCCACATCCGGAGACTGCGTTGACAATACGTAGATGTGGTTCCCCAGATGCATGAATTGTTGGTGAAGACTGTCGGGAAGGTGGGGAAGGAAATAGGCCACGCCCGTGAAGAGGATGGGTGCGACTTCCCCGGCGCCGCGGCTGATGGCCAGGATGGTTCCGGTCAAGATCCCGGGAACCGCCTGCGGCAGCACCACCTTGTACACCGTCTGGAACTGCGTCGCGCCCAGCGCCAAGGACGCTTCCCGCAGCTCGCGGGGGACAGCCCGTAGCGCCTCTTCCGTGGCTACGATGACCACCGGCAAGGTCAGCACCGCCATGGTAAGCGCCGCCCACACCAGGGCCGGCTGTCCCCACACCCGCTCGCCACCATGGAAGATCTTGTCCAGCCCCACGCCCACAAACTGGATGAAAAAACCCAGTCCAAACAGCCCGAAAACGATGGAGGGGACCCCGGCCAGGTTGCTCACGGCGATGCGCACCGCCCGGGTGAGCAGAGAGCGCGCCGGGGCGTACTCGTGCAGGTACACCGCCGTCGCCACCCCCACGGGGACCACCGCCACGGTCATCAACAACACCATGGCCAGCGTGCCGAACAGCGCGGGAAAGATCCCCCCCTGGGTCATTCCTTCGGTCGGTGCCGTGAAAAAGAATGAAAGCGACAGCCGCCGCCCGCCATGTATCACCACGTCCCCCAGGATCACCGCGAGGATCATCAGCACCAGCAAGATGGCCGCACCGGAGCTGACCGCCAGGGCGACGTCACCGGCGCGGTTGCGCATGGCGCGGACGAACGGTCGGGACCGACCGCTGTCGACGCGGGCGGCCACCGTCACGACGGCACGCCCAGACGGCGCTTCATCCGGTGGATGATCCAGTCTCCAGCCGAGTTGACCACGAAGGTCACCAGGAACAGCAACGTCCCCAGGTAGAACAGCACGGTGTAGTGGGCGCCGCCGAACACCACCTCGGCCAGCTCCGCGGCGATGGTGGCGGACAACGTTCGCACCGATTCGGAGAGGACAGCGGACAGAATGGCGGCGTTGCCCGACGCCATCAGGACAATCATCGTCTCACCCACCGCACGACCCAGGCCCAGTGCCACCCCGGCGGCGATGCCGGGACTGGCTGCGGGAAGCACCACGCGCATGACCGTCTGCCAGCGGGCGGCGCCCAGCGCCACCGACGCCTCGACGTAGCTGCGCGGCACCGCGCCGAAGGCCTCTTCGCTGATGGTGAAAATGACGGGAATGATGGCAAACGAAAGCGCCATGCCGGCCACGATGGCGTTGAGCCGCGACTCCAGCCCGAAGATGTTCTGCATCCAGGACGCCATCACCATCAAGGCAAAGAATCCCAGCACCACCGAAGGGATACCCGCCAGCAACTCGACGACGGGCTTCACGATCTCTCGCACGCGCGGACGGGCGTATTGCGACACATACA
>JBDSME010000269.1:0-7726 GCA_039916065.1 Polyangia bacterium | reverse complement strand
GTGCTGCCCAGTTCGCGGCCCCAAACCACCAGGGTGTTGTCCAGCAGCGTGCCGCTCCCCTCGTTGACTCCATCCAGCAGGCCCAGAAAATAGGCCACCTGCTGGGCGTACCAGTTGTCGATGGCGGTCAGTTCGGTGCGCCGATCGGTGTTGTCGTGGGACATGTTGTGGTGGTCACTGGTGTGGCCCAGCCAGGTGTGCAGTACATGGCTGAACGCGTAGCTCATCTGCAACGTGATCACCCGGGTCACGTCGCAGGCCAGGGCAGAGGCTGCGATATCCATCATCTGCTTGACCTGCGTGGGATAGGCGGCGTTGTTGGAAGCGGCTGTGACCGGGGCGGTCGGCAGAGCACACCCGATGGCGCTGCTGCCCGCCCCGCCGGTCGCCGGCGCGGAGGCGCCGTTCAGGCGCTCGATGGCCAGCAACCCCTCGAGATGGGCATCTATCTTGCGATAGTCGGCCGAGCTGACCCGGGTGCGGATCCGTTGCAGATCGCCTCGGATGAGGTCCACGACCGCCTTTTGCTCGTTGCGGGTGCGCATCGCCGCCGGATCGTTGGTAGCTGGCACGGTGGTGCCGCCCCCGCCGCTGGGAGCGACGCCGGCGAAGTAACGGTCGAAGGCCGCCGTGGGGTTGACCTCTGGATGTATGGGCGCGTTCGCCCCGGTGTAGGTCATCCGGTTCAGGCTGTTTGGCCCCCCGCACTGCACACCCAGGGCAATCGAACGATAGTTCGTTTCCTGCGCCGGATCGGCGGGAGCCTTCTGGTACGGGCAATTGGGCCCGGAAGCATTGGCCACGATCTGATCCAGGGATGCGGCCCCCCCCCAGCCGGTCAGGTGACCATTACCGCCGTCGAAGCTGACGCCGGCGCTCGGCGCGGGCAGGGTGGTTCCGGTCCACAATCCCGCCATGCCGAAGGCGTGCGCCTCACCGGCTCCACCGGCCGTCATGGTCAAGCCGGAGGGGACCAGGACCTTCGCCTTGAAGGGGTTCAGGGGCACGTGAATCTGGTGAAAGGTGAATGCGGTCTCGGTTCCGGTGGGCTTCCAGTCGATGACCGAATTGAAGTTAAGGGCAGGCGCCCCGTCGGGGGAGAAGATCAGGACCAACCGTTTGGGGCGGGCGGCAGTCTGGGCCTCGGCGTTCAACAGCGGAATCAGCGGGCTGGCCGCAGCCCCCAGCCCGAGAGATTGGAGCATTTGGCGGCGTGACAGGTTCAACAGCGAACGACGCGGCATGGTGCGAACTCCTGGTTTAGGAACGGCTAGCCGCCGCTGACGCGGACGTTGCGGAAGGCGGGGCTGAGAACGATGCGCGACAGCAGCTGGCGGATGTTCCCTCCCGAGGTCTGGAATGTTTCGTGGATCGCCTTGAGGGAACAGGCGTCGTTGGTGGTCTCCATGCGTCCCATCGAGAAGCGGAACCACTGGTCCGCAACGCAGTCGCGAACCTGGCTCGAGTTGGCCAGCTTGTTGGCCAGCTCAACCGCTCCATGGAAGGTCCCGCTCAGATCGGCCGCGGCGGCGTTGATCTGACCGTTGGCGTTGACGTCACCGAGACCATCCTTGGTCCGGTAGGCACCGATAGAGTCGTAGTTCTCAAACCCGAGGCCGATGGGATCCATCAAGAGGTGACAGCCAGCGCAGTTGGGATCGGCTGAATGCTGAGCGAACCGGTCCCGCGTGGAGGTGGCCGGCGACGGCGGAGGCGGCGTGGTGTTGACGTTGTTGGGAGGAGGCGGAATGTAGCCGCACATCAAGTTCAGGCGGACCAGCTTCCCGCGGTGCACGGGCGAAGTCTGATTGTTGTGCGACCAGCGCGCGAGGAAGGCCGCCTGGGTCAGGATGCCGGCCCGCTTGGTGGCATCGAGCATCACAGGCGTGCCCACAGCGTATCCCGCCGGCTGTGGCACGCCGTAGACGTCGAACAGTCCGCCCTGTGGGAACGCCATGTTCGAGGTCAGCAGCGTCTTCAGGAGGCCGTCGCCCTTACGCACCACGTAGTCGGTGAACAGCGTCAGCTCTTGCGCCATCGCGTCGGTCAGGGCCGCGTCGTAGCGCGGGAACATGGTGGCATCCTTCAGCTGCTGCGACAGGTCGCCCACGTCCAGCCACTGCCGGTGGAACTGGGCTATGGTGGCGCCTGCCTTGCTGTCGGCCAGCATGCGGTCGACCTGGGTGCTCAGTCCCGTGTCGGTCGCCAGCGCTCCGTTCGTCGCCGCGGTGAACAGGGGCTCGTCCGGCATGGAGTTCCACAGGAAGTACGACATGCGGGAGGCCAGCTCGAACGGTGTGACCGCCACGGGAGTCGCTTGCGGGATGCCGGTGGCGCCCACGTCGTGGTGGTAAAGGAAAAAAGGTGATTGCAGCATCGTTTCGACCACCAGCCGGAAGCCATTGGCGGCGCCGTCCCCCTGTTTTCCCAGCGTGTAAAGGCTGACGTACTGTTGCACCTCGGCGGTGGTCAGGGGGCGCCGATAGACGCGCCGACCGAACTGGGTGACGAACTGAGTGGCGCAGGTGGTGCTGGTTCCGGTCTCCGCCGCCAGGTCACACGGTGAGATCTGGGCCATCCTGGTGCGCGCAGCGGCCGCCAGGGCGACCGCCGCCTCCTTGTGCTGCTGCACCACCAGGTTGGTGATGGGGGCGATGGCGTTGCTGTAAAAGGGACCGATCTTCTCGTCGTCTGACAGCATGTCGGCGGGGGTCCCGCTGCTGCCCAGCAGGTCGCGCACCGTGTTGTTGAACTGGTCGCGAGTCAGGCGGCGCACGGGGGTGAGGCCGGCGTTCAGCACTCCCCCGCTCTGCGCGCAGGCAGCCGCGAGTGCCTCAGGGCTGTTCGCAAGGGGAGGAGTTCTGCTGCCACCACCCGATCCCTGATCGGCGCCGGTGCCACCGGTGCCGATACCCGTGCCAACCATGCCCTTACCCCCCGCTGAAGCGGCGCCCGTGCCCGGTTTGGCACCGGCCGCAAGATCGGTCACGCTCCCCGTGCAGGCGCCAGTCAGGGCCAGGGCCAGCAGTGTTGCGCTCCGATAGAAATGCGCGAACCGCCAAGACGGGGAGGAGGAGCAGCAGAGTGGCAGACGCATGTTCTTCTCCACGGTGAAACGGGTGCGAAAGCGCTATCTCTGCCCCGGTGAGCCTGGATGCGCCTTATCCCTCAGCTAGGGGCCGGTTCATCAGCAAACTTCACGGAAATGGCCGGCGCGCGGGTCTGCTTGCGTCCGATCGTGTCCCACTTCCTCCCCCGGCGGGGCGGGACTTCCGGCAAGACGAGGCTCCGACGCCGGGTGGCGTCAAAAATACACATTGCTCAGTGCGTTGGACAGCCGATCCGCTCCTTGGTTCCGATGGCGATATCGTCAAACCAGAGCTTCATGGCTCCGCCCACTTCGGCGATGTAGGAGCCCACACTCACCATTCCAAAGTCGGCCGGAGCAGCCCACACGCCATTGCCTGTCAGGCAGCCGTCTCCGTTCATGTTCACGGCCCGGTAGAGCGTGCCGTCCACGAAGAATTGTATGTTGTTGGTGCCGGCGTCGAACTTCCACTCCCAGCAGCTCCACTTTCCGAGGGGCGGCTTGGTGGGTGTGGGTGCCTTCGGTCGTGCCCAGCAATCGGTCGCCTGCGACCCGTTGTAGTAGTTGAGCATGTAGGCGCCGTGCTGCTCGGCAAGGTTGTAGGCCGGATTGCCACCGGACGCGGCTTGCGAGCGAACGATGTCGGTGTGTCCGTCGGCCACGACGTCGAACCAAAGCATCACCCGCCCCCACATGATCTTGTTCATCAGAGGAAACAGGGGCGCTCCCTTACGGCTGATAAACCCCCCGCGCTGTCCCGCCGGGATGTTCAGGAGCACGGCCTTCGTACCGCTGACCGCGTGCTGCGTGTCGATGGTCATACCGCCGGCCAGTGCGCTCCAACCCTGCGCTTGACCATCTTCGAAATCCTCGCAGACCAGCGCTGCCGGTGGGCAGGTCAGGGTCGAACCTACCCCGCCCCCATCCGGGCCGCCGCTGCCGCCGTAACCGCCACCCGCGCGACCACCAGCGCCTGCGCCGCCGAGTGCGCCGCCGCCCCCGCCGGTGGCGGCACCGGCGTCGGCGCTGGCCGATCCTCCCCCCGTTGCCGGGGTCCCTCCCGTCCCACTTCCGCCTGAGGCGGTCGGCGCCCCCCCCGTCGTGATCGCAACGGCTCCGCCGCTGGCGGCGGCTGCGCTACCGCCAGTGGAGCTGGCGGATCCCTGGGCCCCTGTCCCCCCGCTGCCCGATGGTGACGATCCCACCTCCGGCGGCGCGCATGACACCGCCGAAGAAATCGCACCTGAGCACGCGAACAAAATCATCCAGGAGAGGCGGCCGCTGGACCGCCGCAGGGAACAAGGGAGCCGGCTTGGCAAATGGAGCCTCCGGTACGTAAGGGGAAGCCAATGCCGAGACCTTCACCCCTTGCGCTCAAGCTCCCGACTCCAAGGAATGAGGTCACAAACTCTGAGGGGTGTGACCCCGGCGCGCCCGGTCGCGTCCCGCGCGCCTGATGCAGGCGATTCCAGCCAGGAAAAGCACAAGCGCGGTGGCCAGCAGAGCGGCTTCCAGGCCGGGGGGCAGCTTCTCGGCCGCCTCGTCCAACCCATAGTAACCCAGGATGATCAGCGCGCCGTTGTTGAGGACGTGAATCACCATGGAAGGGACGATGGACCCGCAGGACAGCGCCACCCACGAGAGCAGGGCGCCCAGGATCGAGGTCGGGATGAAGCGCCAGATGTCGCCGTGGAGCACCCCGAAGAGCAGTCCAGTCAGAATGCATGATGCTGGCAATGAGAAGCGCTGGCGCAGGCCGCGCAGGATGGGACCGCGAAACAGCGCTTCCTCGCAGAGCGCCGGCGTGACGGCCAGCGCGAACAGCGACAGCGCCAGCGACCGCTCTCCGCCGGGGGGCCGGATGAGCTTGCGCATCTCCTCGATGAGATGGCGGGGGGCCGGGAGCACGCGATCGGCGAGCATGCCCAGCACAACCCACCCCGATAGCCCCAGCATCACGGCGCCGGCCAGTCCCCAGCCACTGAAAGCGCGCACCACCAGCACCTCTCGCAGCGGCCGCCGCTTGATACGGGCGTAAACCCAGACCAGCCCGAAGAACCCTCCCCACTGCGAGATGAGCAACCCGGGAATGAGCTGCCAGCGCTGCAGCCAGGTGAAGGCGAAGAACCACAAGATGAACGCCACGCCGAACAGGGTCACGGCATCACCGGCGTTGGGCTTGCTGACCGCCGCGGCAGCGGCGCTGCGTGCGGATGCGGTGGTTGAAGGCGCGTCCGCCGGGCGGTCGCGACCGATCAGGTGGCGCATCCAGGCGAACAGGCCCACCAGATCGGCGTCGGTGGAAGAGAGCAGCCGCTCCGAATCGTAAAGGTGGGCGGCGAAGGACAGCGCCAGGCCCCCATAGAACAGGGTGGACCCCAGCACCACCACCGTCGCGCCAAAGGTCGCCTGGGCCAGCATCAGATCGCGGGCCAGGAGGGTCAAATTCGTTCCGGGCACCAGCATGGTCAAACCTGTGAGGCGCAAATCCGCCATCGACGCGATCATCGACGGGGCGAAGCAGAGCAGGTACACGGGCGCCAGCAGCGTCTGCGCTTCCTTGAAGCCACGTGCCATGGCGCCGATCGCCACCATCACCGCGCCAAACAGGAAGGCCGCCGGCACCACGGTCAGCAACGTGGCGGCGGCGCGTATCCAGGGGATGGTCAGCGATTGTGCGCCGCCCGCCAGCTTGGCCCCCTCCGCGACGGTGATGGACATGGAGGCGATGTTCAAGATGCCGGTCAGGGTGGCCAGGGTGGCCACCGCCAGCACCTTGCCGGTCATCAGATCGAAACGCCTCACTGGCGACGACAGCAGGGTTTCGAGCGTGCCGCGTTCGCGCTCGCCCGCGGTGATGTCGATGGCCGGATAAAATGCGCCCAGCATGGTCATCACCACCACGATCAGGGGCAGCACCTTGGACAGAACATAGCCACCCACCTTGCTCCTGGGCGCGGTGTCGCTGGAAATCACGGCGTAGCTGCGCACGCAACCGGGAGGCAGCGCGGAGGTCAAGATCGCCTCGACGCGGGCGTGGGCCTTCTCCGATGATTCCCGGGTGGTGTCGTAAGAGACCTGCACGCGCTCGGGGGTCCCGGGGCGCTCGGGGCGGGCGACCTGCACCAGCGCGTCGAGCCGGTCGGCCGAGATGTCAGCGCTGGCGCTGGCGGTGGTGCTGGTGGCATCGGCGGTGCTGCTGGCGCGCGGTGGTGTCGGCGTGTCGAGGGCGAGGTTGCTGCCTTTGCTGCTCAGGTACGCGCGTACCCTGGCCAGCGCGGCGGGCTGGGTATCGGGGCCGGCGGCCACCACCGACACGCGAGAGGGCCGCGCTTCGGCGGCGGACTGTTTCCCGGCGATGACCTCGGTCAGCAGCAGCGAGACCAGCGGATAGACCACCAGTGGGAACAGCACCATCACCGCCAAGGTCCGGCGGTCACGGAGCGTCTCCCGCAGCTCTTTGCGCATTACCACCATGACGTCAGAGGCGTTCATGGCAGGTGCTCCGGTGGAGGAAGGGCGGTGACCATACTGCTCGCAGGATTGTTGGTCGACGGGGGCGCGTTGTCGCTGCGCTCCACCAGGCGCAGGAAGGCCTCCTCCAGACTGCTGGCGTCGTCCGCCAGGGCACGAAGCTGCTGTGGCGTTCCTTCGGCCAGCAACCGGCCGTGGTACAGCAGACCGATGCGGTCGCAGAGCAGCTCCGCTTCCGCCAGGTAGTGGGTGGAGAAGAGCACCGCCTTGCCCCGATCGCGTTCCGCGCGGACATAGTCGCGGAGAAATCGACTGGCCAGAACGTCGAGCCCCACCGTCGGCTCGTCCAGGATCAAAACGGCCGGATCATGCAGGACCGCGCGCGCCACTGAGAGCCGTTGCTTTTGCCCCGAGGAGAGCGCCTCGCAGCGGCGGTCGAGCAGTCCACCCAGGTCCAGCGCCTGGGACAGCGCCCTGACACGGGTGGCGATGAGGGGCAGTGACATCCGCTGCAGGCGGCCGAAATAGGTCAGGACCTCACGACCGGTGAGGCGCCCATAGAGCCCGGTGGTCCCGGTGAGGAAGCCGAGGTGACGCTGGGCCTCGCGCGGGGAGGTCGCGACGTCGATGCCGGTCAGACGCGCCGAGCCGCCCGTGGGGGCAAGCAGGCCCGCCAGGATGCGCAACGCCGTGGTCTTGCCGGCGCCGTTCGGTCCCAGCAACCCATAGATCTCGCCGGCGGACACCGACAGGGACAGATCGTCGACGGCGGTCGCGGAGCCGAACAGCTTCTGCAGGTGTTCGACGAGCACGGCGGTCATGGTGACGTGCGAGGATAACAGCGGGGCGGCACAGCGTCGGCCTAATCCGCCGGTCGGGCCATCGATTTGGTCGTACCCTGCCGACAGTAGTTGCGCTCGGTTGTCCTGGACCCTTTGGTGAGACCCGCAAGGCCTGCCCTCACCCAGTCCCTCTCCCGCAAGCGCTCAAGATCCTACACATCCATGAGCACGGCTTTTGCTAAATCGTTGCGATCACTTGCGTCCGATGAACCCTCTCCCGTTGCGGGAGAGGGACTGGGTGAGGGCAAGCCTTGCGAGCGGCAAGGCCCAATTTCTGCGGAAAAATGGGGCCCCTCACCCTAACCCTCTCCCCTTCGGGGCG
>JBDSME010000268.1:0-5690 GCA_039916065.1 Polyangia bacterium | reverse complement strand
GAAGGTCGGTGGACTGCGCGAACCGAAGTCCTTGAAGGCTTTCGTCATTTCCATCACGGCCATGACCATCAAGTACGAACTTCGGCAGCGCCGGGTGCGCCGCTGGGTGCACCTGTCCGGTGCGCTTTCCGAGGTCGAAGGTCCCCGCACCGAACAACCAGACGCCGCCACCCGCCAGGCGCTCAACAGTTTTTACGCCATTCTCGATCGTCTGAGCGCCCGCGACCGCACCGCCTTCGTGTTGCGCTTTTTTGAAGGCCTGGAGTTGGTCCAGGTCGCCGATGCCCTGGGAATCTCGGTTTCGACGACCAAGCGGCACTTGTCGCGCATCTGGCAGCGCGTCACGTTGCTGGTCCAGCGCGCCCCTGAACTCTCGTCATTTTTGCCGGACATCAAGCGGACGGCCATCAGCGGGACAAAGGTGATCTCCGAGAACGAAGCAAAGGAACCGGAGCCTCGCGAGCAGCCGCTGTCGTCAGATGATATTCGTGTTGTGCCAAGCGGGAGGGGAGAAGAAGGTGGGTAATACAACATCAGTCGAGCGAATGGGCGGGGAAGAACCGGTGTTGGCGGATCTGGTGCGGCTGGTGCAGTCCACCTACGCGGAGACCATGCCGGTTGGGGATGGACGGGGCCTGGCGCGCCTGGAACAAGGGCTGCACCGTGTTCGCCGGCCCTTCCTGTGGGAGAGCCGGCGCGCGCTGATCGCGGCATTCGCCACCCTGGCGGTGGCGGTGGGGGCGGCCTCCGCCTATCGGCAGTTTCAGAGTGTGACCTATGAAGTGATGAACGGCGCCGTCGGACCAGGCGGGTTTGTGCGGCCGACCGCGCCAGGCGCGACCATTCTTTTTTCAGAAGGCTCGGAGGTCGCTCTGGGAGAAGCTGCCCGTGCCCGGGTGGATAACCTGACCTCCGATGGCGGACACGTGGTGGTGGAGAGCGGGAGTGTTCACGCCCAGATCGTTCATCGCAAGCATGCGCGGTGGTTTGTTGATGCCGGCCCCTACACCATCCGGGTCACTGGAACAGCCTTCCACGTGAAATGGTCCTGGGAGCAGGAGCGGCTGGACATACGAATGGACCGTGGCTCCGTGGTCGTGACCGGCCCTCTGGCGCCGGCGGGCGTGACTCTCAACGGCGGTATGCACTTGATGGTGACCCCTGGGTCGGGACTGTCCATCGTCGGCAATGGCGTCTCCAGGAGCCTGTCTGAGTCCGGCGGCGACGATTCCTTGGGCCTCCGAGACAGCGTGCATGTTCCCGTCACCGGGGGAACGGCTCCCGCGGGCGAAAATCCTGGCGAGCGGCCGGCTGACGAAGACGGCGCGACGACATCGCTCGCCGACCGATCGCCGGAGTTCGAAGGTGCGCCCGCAGTGGTGGATAAGCACCGGCCTGCGACGCGAGAGCGGGCTGTGATGGCGGCGCCGGGCCAGAGGCCTCACCAGGGATCGGGGGCCGCGGGAACGGAACGCCGGGTGGCGGCGCTGGCGCCGGGGTCGGCGCGCCAATCCAGCGATCCGGACGCCACCCCGCAAGCGGCCGATGCTTCCTGGTCCGGCAATGAGGACTGGGCTCGGGAACACTGGGACAGGCGGCTGGCGCGCGGCGATGCTCAGGGAATCCTGGATGACGCCGCCGCCGTTGGAATCGCGCACGTTTTGACCAGGGCTTCGGGCCAACAGCTTTCGGCCCTGGCGGACGCAGCCCGCTATGGTCACCAGCCGGCCCTGGCGCGACGGGTGTTGCTGTCCATGCGCGAGCGGTTTCCCCGTTCCGCAGAATCGCGCGACGCTGCCTTCTTTCTCGGTGGCCTGGCCGAGGATGCGACGGACAGCGGAGGGCCTGCCGCGGCGCTGGAGTGGTACGACCGCTATCTTTCGGAGACCGTCAACGGCCGCTATGCCCCCCAGGCGCTCGGCCGCAAGCTGGTCATGACGCAGAAGCTGAACGGTACCGAAGCCGCCCGCGCCGTGGCCAACGATTACCTCGATCGCTTCCCCGGCGGGCCTTACGCATCCGCGGCCCGCAAGCTTAACCGCCCTGGGGCCTCACCGCCGTAAAGGCAGGAGATTTCGCACCCGCGAGGGCGCGCGTCACGGGGACTACCCAGGAGGGCGGCGGGCGCCGATACGAAAAGGTAAACTGCCGGTGGAGGGCCTCTGATTCGGCGGGGGGCGTCGGTTGGCACGCCTTTAGCAACCCACCTGCCCACAGAAACCGCGAGGCGACAGACAGCCTCGCTTGGCCTGATGGGGAGGCGGATCATGTCATTGCACGGAACAGGAATTCGATCGTCCATTGTGAAACTTTCGCGTCCGCCGGTCCAGCCCACCATGCGCGTCGGCTCGACCACGCAAAGGTTCTTCGCGGAGGGTGAGAAGCACGAGGCTGCGGAGTGGCAAGACACGGTGCTGCCGCCCGACGATGCCCCAGATGTTGATCCGGAGGTGCAGTTCGACTCCTTCGACAAGATTCCCAAAAAGCGCAGTCCCGTGATTACCGCGGCGGCAATCGGGGGGTGCCTGTTGATCGGCTCCGCGGCGTGGGCAATGGCGTTCGGTCTACTTCGCACGGGGCATTCTGTGCGTGAGTCAGCGAGCGCCCTGACCAACGCCGGGCCTTCGCAACCGGTTGCCACCAACACGCCCGCTACGAACACGGCGGAGAACGCCAGCAACGTTACGGCCCCCGCTGGTGCTGCTGCTCAGCCGCTCACCGGGGCGATCGGGCAGACGCCACCAGATGATAACGCGCCGACAACCGCTCCGGCCGCGGGCCCGCTGGTGGTGCCGATGGCGCCCAGCAACTCGACGCCACCCACGACGCCCCCCACCATCGCGGCTCCCAAAGTTTCCGGGAATTCGTCGGCTTCCGCGCCGGTTCCCGCCGTGCGCCCACGCGCTGCACGCGCTCCGGCCATGTCCGTCATCGAACTCAGCAGTACCCCGGCGGTGCTGGGTGAGCAACCTCTCCCGTCAGAAAACACCCTGGCTGCAGCCGGCAGGGGCAATGCGCCGACGAACGAAGGCACAAGCCGATCGCCTGGAGAATGGGCGGGCGCGCCCGGACGTCCGGATCGCGCGCCGCCCCTTCGCGGCTACGTCTGGTCCCCGTCGGCAAAGGCGCTGGTTCCGGCCCACCCGTCCGCGTTGCCAACCACTGATCCAGATTTTGCCAGCGCGGCTCCGTCATCGCCGGCCCCGTCTTCTCCCCAGACCGGCAACGTGGCACCGACCAACCATCCTTCTTCGGTGCCGCCGGAGGCTTCCGCGGCATCGGCGGTCGCGCCGGCCGTGGAACCTCATGGGGTCGTGGCGCAACCGACCCTCGGTGCTGCCCCGGCGGAGCGACCTGCACCAACTGGCAGCAGCGGTGCGCAAATTGTGCCGCCTGCCTTCGCGCCAAAGTGAACAGATCGTGCAATCCGTCGGCACTGCTACACGCATCGGGGCGGATCGTTACCGGACATGGACTGTATCGGGCGAAACCAACAGTCTTACGGCTTCAGTGCGGTTGGCACGAGATGTGTAGATACCAGTACTGATGACGGCGGTTGGGGGGGGCGACGAGGTGGGCGTGACTGGTGGAGGCGTTGCAGCGTTGAAGGATGGTGGCGGGGGAGATGGTTGGGCGGGTTGCGGGGCGGATGGAGTGGCGGGCCGGCATCACAATTTTGGGGGAGCGGTGTTGGCGGGCGGGATGCAGTGAGGAGGATGTTGCTGGGCGGCGACGCTGCGGCGACGGACTGGAGAGGCAACAACACCTTCGGGGCAGGTCGCTGATTGCTGCATAGTGGGAAGGGTGTCGCGGTAGGCGAAGCATTCAGGACCTGTTGGGGGAGCCCCCGACCCGCCGAGAGGCGAGTCGGGGGCTGGTTCTTTTTGGGGGTACAGTCGCGCAAAGCGTCCGGCAGGGAAGCCGTGTGCGTGCACTGTCGGCTGACGTGGTGCCTTCGTCGCAGGTCCTTCGTCGCAGGTAAGGTGGGCGTCCTCCCTTCGTCGCGCGAAAGATTGACCGACCCACCATTCGGATCAATCGTGGCGTCTCTCGCACCAAATTGATAACGACTTATTTTGGGGGGCATATGACCAGAAGCGTTTGTGCAGGAATAATCGTGGCGACAGTGTGCGTGCCGGCGATAGCGATGGCGGACATGCAGGGAGCGCCGCCGGCCGAAGGAGGAGTGCCGGCTGAAACGGCGCTGGCCGCAATGAATGCTCCACCAGCCAGCAAGTTGCGGATTGGCCTGAACGTGGTTCCGATGCCCTACGGCCAGTTGAAAGCGGAGGTGGGGAACGTATCTGCCTCAACGGATGCGGCGTTCGCCTTCGGGATCATGCCATTCGTTGACTACTTGGTAACCCCGAATTTTTTCGTAGGCTTCTCGCCTTCCCTCACTCTGAACGTAAAGGCTTCGGACGGTCGTGGCAGCGCAGGCAAGGAGTTCGACCTGATGCTTCGACTGGGGGGCCAGGCCCCAATCAGCGATGTGATGCAACTATACGGGTATCTCACGCCTGGGTACTCGATCGTCACCAACCCAGACTCTTCCGATTCCGCCAAAGGATTCGCTCTCGGTATTCACGCCGGAGCCATGTACTCGGTTTCGCCAACGGTCTTCCTCAACGGCGAGCTCGGGTACCAGATTGGTTATCAGAAGGTTTCCGTAGGCAGCGCCGACGTCGATTTCAAGTTGAGCTATATGCAGATCGCGCTCGGCGGTGGCATCCGTCTCTGACGGCGCTGAAGAGGGCTATCAGTTGAAATGTCAGATGGAAGCGGGCGGCCATTGAGCTGCCCGCTCTGTTTTTCGTCGATCGTGTAGGCTTAGTCCGTGGGTTCAGAGAAGTCGTCGATCGATGTCCTTGAAGGTGCGCTGGGCGCCCGGTTTCGCGGCGAGCTGACGGCCGCGGACGCCGCCGCCAGGAGTGGACTGCCGCTGCGGGAAGCGGAAGGGGCCCTTCAGGCGCTGGCCGCGGAGTACACCGGCCACCTGGCGGCGACTAGCAAGGGTGAGCTGGTCTACTCCTTTCCCCAGGGCCTGGTGAAGCCTCCGGAGACGCGGCTGATTCCGCGGGTCGGCCGCGCCATCGCCAAGTTCACGATGGGCGCCATCCGACTTGTGGTGCGCGCCTGGGTGTCCGTGGTGCTGGTGGGATATGCCCTGGTGTTCCTGGCCATCCTGCTGGCGCTGACCTTGCGCGGGGGCGACGACCGTGACAGCGGAGTGGGGGATGGGATCTCCACCATCTTGCGCGTGATCGCCGAGGCACTGTTCTGGACCTTCCATCCGTTCTCCCCGGTGTACATCAGCACCGAGCCCCGCTGGATGCACGCCCAGGCGCGGCGCCACCGGCTGCCCTTTTATGAACGCGTCAATCGGTTCGTGTTCGGGCCCACCAAGATCCCCGTCGATCCCCGCGAACAGGAGCGGAATATCCTGGCGGAGATCCGCCGGCAGAAAGGTCGCATCGCCCCGGCCGACGTCGTGCGCGTGACCGGGCTATCGCGCGAGGACGCGGAGCATTTGCTGTTGCGCCTGGTCGTGGACTACGACGGGGAGATCACCGTCAGCGACAGCGGCGCCATCATGTACAGCTTCGTGGGGTTGCGCACGACGACCACCGAACGTGGCGGTCGAGAGTCGGTGCCCGCGCCCGTCTGGAGCCGGCGCATCGAATTGCCGC
>JBDSME010000267.1:0-11641 GCA_039916065.1 Polyangia bacterium | reverse complement strand
AGATCGCTGCGGCCGTCCACGGTCTGTCCGCGCGCCTGTTCCGGGGACATGAAGTTGGCGTTGCCCTTCACCATGCCCATCTGGGTCTTGCTGACGCGGCTGTTGGACTTCACGATCCCGAAATCTGCGAGCTTCACTTCGCCCTGGGCGGACATGATGATGTTGCCCGCCGAGACGTCGCGGTGCACGATGCCCAGGTCTTTTCCTTCGCGGTCGCGCTTGGTGTGCGCGTACTGGAGCGCCTGAAGGGTTTCGTGGGCGATGTAGTAAGCCAGTCGATCGGGGATGGTCTCCTGGCAGTGCTCATAATAGCGGGAGATCAACCGCACCAGATCGCGTCCCACGATGTACTCCTGGGTCATGAAGTACTCGTTGGCCACGCGCCCGAAGTCGAACACGGGAACGATGTTGGAATGCACCAGGTTCGACTGCATGCGCGCCTCATCGATGAACTGCGCCACCGCCTCCTTGTCCTGGCACAGCTCCGGTCGCAGCCTCTTCAACACGAACACGCGGCTGAAGCCTTCCACACCGTGGGCCACCGCGGTGAACACGTCGGCCATCCCGCCCTGTCCCAGCCGGTCGAGCAGCGAATAGCGCCCAAAGGTCTTTCCCGGTGTTCCATTTTCGGTCACCGGAACCCCACCAGGTACCGTGGGGTGCCGGGGAGGTCCCACCGGCGCCGGGGTGGAGGCCACCGCGACAGGGGCAGGGGCCACGCTGACGCCGGCCGTCTTCGCGCGCGCCGGCTTTCCGCTTCGGGGCCCCCCATTGGCTCCCGGTGGCGCGCCAATGCCGGGAGCCGCCTGCTTTTGCCCCGTGCTCCCGAATTTCAGGGTGTTCTCGCGCGCCGTGGTGCCGGGCGTGGCCGCGGCGCCGGGGCCCGCTGACACCGGGGCCCGCGATCGAGAGAAAATGAACATCACGCCACCGCAAAGCCCGATCACCAGGGCCGCCGCGAACACGGCCAGATCGACCGGACCACGTCCGGGCACGGGAACAACTGGTGCGGAATTCCCGAGAAACCCGCGATCGACGACCTTGGCCAGCACCAGCACCGGCGACTTCTCCGCGACGGCGGGCGCCCCTTTGAGGCGGGCCGCCAGCACGAAGGTCGGTTGCGGTGGATTGCCGATCAGCAGCACCGTCGACGCGACGGGATTCTTGCGCGCCTCGCTCACCACCTCGCGATCCTTGGTTCCGGGGTCGGGCGCACCGTAGGTGGCCAGCACCTCGGAGCCCATCACCACCCGGGCCATGGGAAACTCCGCGCGGACGTCCCGCCACCAGTCCTCGGACTGGAAGAGGTCCACCAGGGTGATGCCGTCAATCTTGTTGTCCAGGGCCGCCAGCAGGGGCTTGGTCTCCGCGGCGGTCACGGCGCGCGACTCCAGACGATGGCGTTCGGCGTCCATGCGCGCGCGGGTCTGCTCGGCAACCACCGCGCCGGCGTGCGCGGTCCGCTCGGCCAGCGCTCGCTCGGATTCGGCGCGCGCCCCGTACGCGCCCAGCGCGCCTCCCACTGCCAGCAACGCCAGCGCGACTTTCTTTTGACCCGACATCAATGCTCCTTCACTGGCGATAGACCCCCCATGCCTGCCCGAGCCGCCCCTGCGCCTGGTATCCGCGACGTTGTTCTCATCCGTATGATTTCATCGCTTAAGTGAGGGCATCAATTGGTCCTGTCCGCATCGAACACCCTGGCTATCGGGCCAGCGCCCCATGAACTGAAATCGCGGCGCGTCAGAAAGCGCAACTCACGCGAACAGCGGAGGGAAGTACTCACGCCGACCGCGAAAGCTCACGGTGTGCGCAGCGAAGCACCCGTCGTCGCCATGGGGGGCGCTGTGGGCGCGGGTGCCCGCCACTCAGTCGTGGCCGCGGCAAGGAGAAGAGCAGAACAATGAACCTTCCGCCTCGGCCGGTCGAAGAGAATTCTTGGCCCCTACTTTCGTAAGGTGGGAACCACAAAATGGCCGCATCGGGCTTCCCGACTCGCGGGCGTGCACATCCATCGGCCAGGGGCGGCTCCCTGATGCGTTCTTGTAGGGAAAAAAATTTCTCTTCGTATCGAACCGCGCAGAAGGTCCGAACCCAGAATGACCACCCGCGGACCGATGGTCAAGGCGAAATCGCCGCCTGCCCTCATCCAGTCATCCAGTCAGCGCAGGTCGAGCAATTCCACGTCGAACAGAAGAGTCGCGTTGGGCGGTATCACGCCGCCAGCGCCGCGCGCGCCATATCCGATGGCCGCCGGGATAAGCAAAGAGCGCTTGCCCCCAACCTTCATCCCGGCGACGCCTTCGTCCCAGCCCTTGATGACCTGGCCGCCGCCCAGCGCAAACGAGAACGGGCTGCCGTGGTCCAGGGAGCTGTCGAACTTCTTCCCCTTGGCGCCGTCGGTCCAGAGCCAACCGGTGTAATGCATCACGCAGGTCTTTCCCGCAACGGCCTCGGCGCCGGTTCCGGGAACAGTGTCTTCGTACTGCAATCCGCTTGCGGTCGTGGTCATGGCCATCTGCGGGTCTCCTGGGGTAGGTCCAATTTCGTGCGAAAAGTTTGTTCAGGCCTTGGGCTCGCGGTCGGTCGCCACCACCGGGGTGGGACCCGCCGGAAGCCCCAGGGGGAAGACCGCGCCGTGCGGTGGCGTCTGGGGCTCGCCCTTGACCTTCTCTCGCCAGAAGGCACCCACGCCTCCCTGAACGGCGATGGACGGCCGCGAACGGGACAGCAGCTCCTCGCGGTCCAGCACCGCGTCCACCCGCCGGTAGACCGGCTTGGCGTGCTCCAGGGTGTCCATACGGATGGCATCGCACGGGCAGGCTTCGGCGCACAGGCCGCAGACAACGCAGCGAAGCTCGTCGATCTCGAAGATGCGCGGGCGCTTCTCGATGGTGCCGTCCGCCGCCTCCTCGGGAACGATGGTGATGCAGTGGGCGGGACAGACCGTGGGGCACATCATGCAGGCCACGCAACGGGTCTGGCCGTCATCACGCACCATCAGGCGGTGCAGGCCGCGGTGGCGGGCGGGGTAGGGCTTCGTCTCTTCGGGGTACTCGATGGTCTGGATGTCCGTGCTCTTGCGCAGACCGACCACGTTCCCGAAGAAATTCTTCACGAAGTGCTTGAAGGTGACGCCCATACCCTCGGCGATCGCCGGCAGGTACATCTGCTGTGAAAAACTCCCGGGGCGGGTGACGACTTTGACTCCGATGGCCATGAAGAATGTGTCCTCTCAGAGCTACTTGGTGTTTAGCCACAGCACCGCGATGGCGGTGGCAACGACATTGGCGATGGAGATGGGCAGCAAGCGCTGCCATCCCAGCTGCATGAGCTGGTCGGACCGAAAGCGCGGCAACGACCAGCGGATGAGGAGCTGGAACGCCGCAAACAGGAACACCTTGCCCGACCAGATCCCGACCGTGGCCAGGAAGTAGAGCAGGTTGGGCCACTGGTGCGCGATGGCGAAGTCATGCAAGCCGGGCAAGCTCCACCCGCCAAAGAAGATGGTGATGAGCAAGGCGCTGGAGAAGACGATCTCAAGGAACTCGCCCAGGAAGAACATGCCGAAACGAAGCCCCGAGTACTCCACGAAGTAGCCGATGATCTCCGGCTCACCCTCCGGGATGTCGAAGGGGGTGCGCTTGGTCTCGGCGATGGCCGCCGTGAGGAACAACAAGAATCCCAACGGCTGGGTGAAGATGCCCCAGTGCCACAGGCTGGCCTGCTGCTTGAGCACCATGGCGCCGGGCTCGAGGGTCCCGTACACCAGGAAGGAGCCGAGCACCGCCATGCCCATGGTCACTTCATAGGACATCATCTGCGAGCTGGCGCGCAGACCGCCCATCATCGCCCACTTGTTGTGCGAGGCCCACCCGGCCAGGGTAGCGCCGTACACCGACAGCGAGGAGAGCGCGAAGTAAAACAGGATGCCCACGTCCAGCCGGGCGATCTGCCCCAGCACCGGCGTCTCGCACATTGCCGACTGCGGCTCCAACACGTGGCCCCAGCACAGCGCCGAACCGAAAGGGATGATGGCGGCGACGATGAGCGCCGGCGCCATCGACATCACGGGCGCCCACATGAAGAAGAACTTGTGCGCCAGGGGCGGCACGAAGTCCTCCTTGAACAGGAACTTCAGCGCATCGGCCAGGAAGTGGGTGATGCCCCAGGCCTTGAACGGGCCGATGTTGGCGCGGTTGGGACCCAGGCGGTCCTGCATCATGGCGGACTGCCGCCGCTCCATCCAGGTGAGGATGGAAGCCAGGCCCATCCCGAAGCCCAGCAACAGCGCCAGGATCTTGGCCAGCGCCGCCAGAACGGTGAACAGCGTGCTTCCGTAGCTGAGATCCAAGGTCATCCTCGCGAGTTGGCGAACCGCAGTTGAACGGGAAGCGAGGTGCGCCCCCAGTCGGCGTCCTTCATGAACGGCATCTTCTGCCTGGCCTCCAGGAACACCGTCCGTGCCGAGGGGGCACGCCCACGCGCCGGTGTCGCGCCACCGGGCGAGAACTCCATGGGGATGCCCAATCGGTCGGAGAGCAGCGAGATGATCTCCCAGCCGGGGAGGGCGTCACCAGCCCGCGGCACCGCCGGGCGAATGCGTTGCACGCGCCCCTGCCGGTTGGTGAACGTCCCGTCCACCTCGGCGAAATCCGCCATGGGCAGGGCGACGTGGGCGGCGTCCACCAGGGCGTCCCGGCGCCAGCCGAGCACGATCAGGGATTCGAGCTTGTGGAGCGGCAAGGCGGCGGCGCCGGCGCTGCCCAGCACCCCCTCTTCACCCACCACCAGCAAGGCGGTCAGGTTCCCCTGCTTGAGGTCGTGGGCCAGGTCCAGCAGGCTCTTCAGGCGGCCGCCGCCGATGGCCAGCGCGCCGGCGGTGTTGGGATTCTTGTCGGCGCTGACCAGGATGTCGTCCGACCACCCCTGATCCAGACCGGCCAGATAGGCGCGCGTGACACCGACATTCTCGAAGGCCAGGCGCGACAGGGCGTACAGATCCTCGTTGGTGGATTGCGCCGAGAAGACCACCCCCACCCGACCAGCGTCGCGATCGAGGGCGCCGCGCAGCAAGCGGGCCGCATCGGCCAGTCCGCGATCCCATTCCACCGACACGCCGGCGGACTGCGGCACCACCAGCCGCTTGCGGCTGATGCGCTTGTAGGTGAAGCGGCCGTCGTCGCACATCCAGTGCTTGTTGACGTCCTGATTCTCGCGCGGCACCAGGCGGTAGATCTCCCCGCGCGACGAATGAACCTCGACGTTGCAGCCGGTGGCACAGCCGGGGCAGATGGAAGGGGTGGATTCCAGCTCCCACACCCGCATGGCGAACCGGAAATCCTTGGAGGTCAGCGCGCCCACCGGGCAGACGTCCACCGTGTTCAGCGAATAGGGATTGTCCAGCCGACGTCCTGGCGCCGTGGTCAGCACCTCGTGATCGCCACGCATGGCCATGGTGAGCTCGGGCTGCTTGGCCACCTCGTCACAGACGCGGATGCAGCGGGTGCACAGGATGCAACGCTCCTGATCCAGGACGATGTGCTTGCCGATGTCGACGCGCTTGTCCTTCTCCACCTTGACCCCGTCGTTGCGCGCGTACTTGGCGTCCCAGTCGAAGTAGTGCTTCTGCAGCGTGCATTCGCCCGCCTTGTCGCAGATGGGGCAGTCGATGGGATGGTTGAGGAGGGTGAACTCCAGCATCTGGCGGCGGATGTCCAGCACGCGCGGCGAGTTGGTGGTCACCTCCATCTTGTCGGCCACCGGGGTGTAGCAGGAAGGGACGGGCTTGGGTTGACCCTTCACGTCCACCAGGCACTGCCGGCACACCGCCGGAGAAGACAGTCCGGCGTGATAACAAAAGAACGGGACCTGGGCACCGGCGTCGTTGCACGCCTCCAGCAGGTTGGTCCCCTTCGGCACCTGGCGCGCCTGCCCGTCTATGGTGACCGTCACCATCTCGGTTCCGGGCGGCACCACCGGTACGGACACCGGCTCGCGCACCGGCGGTCCCGAGAGGACGGTCAACTTGGTGGCGGCCACAAAATCAGAAGTCTCAGACATCGCGGTTCAGATCTCCTAGCGGTCGCATTCCCCGCCGATCATGTTGATCATGCCGAACGTGGGAACGATGTCGGCGATGAAGAGGCCGGGCAGGATTTTGGGAAGGATGGAGACGTTCGCGAAGCAGGGGGGGCGCACCCGGCACTTCCAGGGGCGGCCGGTGCCGTCGGATACGATGTAGAAGCCCAGCTCGCCGTTTCCACCCTCGGTGAACGAGTAGATCTCGCCGGGCGGGACGTGGATCCCGTCCATGATCACCTTGAAGTGGGCGATCATCGCCTCGATGGAGTTGTAGGTCTCCGACTTTGCGGGCAGCCGCACGCGCGGGTCGTCCACCAACACCGGACCCTCGGGGATCTGCTCCAGCGCCTGCTCCAGGATGCGCATGGACTGATGCATCTCTTCGATGCGGCACATGTAGCGATCGAAGTTGTCCCCCACCGATCCCACCGCCACGTCGAAGTTGAACCGGTCATAGACCAGATAGGGATGATCGCGGCGGACATCGTAGTCGAAGCCCGTGGAACGGCCCACCGGTCCGGTGATCCCCCAGGCGATGGCTTCTTCCTTGGTGATGATACCGATGCCGTCCATGCGATCGCGAAAGATGCGGTTCTTGTTCAGCAGCTTGCCGCATTCCTCGATGACGCCGCGGGATCGTCCGATGATGTCCAGGAGCTTGGCCTTGAATCCCTCGGGCAAATCCGCCGACACGCCACCGATGCGCAGGTAGCTGTGGGTCAGTCGGGCACCCGACACCTCCTCCAGTAGCTCATACAGCCACTCGCGGGCCTTCAGCATGTAGAGGAAGACGGTGAAGGCGCCCAGTTCCATGGCTCCAGCGCCCAGACAGGTCATGTGGTCCGTGATGCGCGAGATCTCGCCCACGATCACCCGGATGTAGAGGGCGCGCTCCGGGATTTTCTTGTCGATGTCCAGCAGCTTCTCGACGGCGATGGCGTAGCCGATGTTGTTCAGCATCGGCGAGACGTAGTTCAGGCGGTCGGTGTAAGGGAAGATCTGCGTGTAGGTCGCGTACTCCGACTCCTTCTCGAAGCAGCGGTGCAGGTAGCCGATCTGCAGGTCGACGTTGGTGATCTTCTCGCCCTCGACGTCCAGCACCATGCGCACGGTGCCGTGCATCGCCGGGTGCGACGGGCCCATGTTCAGGGGCAAGGGATCGGTGGGCAGATCCATGTCCTCGGTGTCCTGGACGCCAAGAACGATGCGCCGGGTGGCTCCGGTGGTGTCAGGCGGCGGGAGCGGCGGTACGTTTGGCGTCAGTGTGGTCTCGGTGCTCATGGTCTATTCACTCTTGCCGTAGGCCCAATGTGTGCGCTGCCGCTCCCACCTTGGCTGCCTGCCGGGACGGTGGCCTCGCCGCTGCTCACTCTGGTGAACCTGGTATGCCGCTGCGGCGGACGAGCGGCTGGCGCTTTTCCTTGGGGTAATCCTTGCGCAGCGGGTGACCCACGAATTCGGGATACATCAGGATGCGGCGCAGGTCGGGGTGACCGCGGAAGCGCACGCCATAAAGGTCGTAGGCCTCGCGCTCGAACCAATCCATGCCCGGCCAGATGGACACAACGCTCTCGATGTTGCAGTCGTCCTCCGCAACGCCCGCATACAGGCGCACCCGGTGCTTCTTGGTGACGGAGTACAGGTGCAACACCACATCGAACCGCGGCTCGCGACCGAAGCGGTCCACCGCCGTCAGGTCGGAGGCCATCTTCATGTCGGTGGTGGGATCGTCGCGCAGGAACAGACAGACGCGGGCCCAGGCGTCGCGGCGCACCCGCGCCCACTCGTTGCCGTGCTGGGAACCGATCTGCTCGATTTCGCCGGCGGTGAAGGCGTCAACGAGACGGTCAAGGATGATCTGGGCCATGGCTTAATTCCCCTATTTGCCCGCCGCCGGCAAGGTCGACGACGGCAGCGGCAAGGTCTGGTCCACGGCCACCTTGTCGCGCGGGCGAATCGCTGCGGTGGGGACGTGGTGTCCCGCCTCGGCCCGCAGGGTGATCTGGCTGTGGCCCTCACCGCGCTGGATACGCTCCTGCAACAGGATCAGGGCGTCCAGCACCTGTTCCGGGCGCGGCGGACAGCCGGGAATGTAGACGTCCACGGGAATGATCTGGTCGGCGCCCGGGACCGTGGAATAGTTCTGATAGAAACCGCCGGTAGAGGCGCACACGCCGAAAGCGATCACCCACTTGGGTTCGCACATCTGGTCGTAAATGCGCCGCAGAGCGGGAGCCTGCCGCTCGGTGATGGTTCCCACGATGACCAACAAGTCCGCCTGACGCGGAGAAAAGCGGGGGAACTCCGCGCCAAAGCGCGCCAGGTCGTACTTAGGCGCGGCGGTGGACATGAACTCCATGCCGCAACACGCCGTCACGAACGGATATTGAAACAGCGAGAACTTCCGTGCCCAGTTCACCGCCGCCTGGACGGTGGAATTGTAGATTTCGAGGCCCATCTATTTATTACTCCCAGCCCACGGCGCGCTTTCGCCAGACGTAGGCGAGCGCGACGATGAGGATCGCCATGAAAACCAGGATCTCGGACAGGCCAAAGAATGAAACGCCTGCCGTGCACAGACCGTCTTCCGGCCGCAGCGGCCCCAGGCAGGACAATTCACGATAGCGCAGCGCCCATGGATAGAGGAACGCGGTTTCAATGTCGAACACCAGGAAGAGGATGGCCACCTGGTAGAACTTGATCTCGAAACGGGTGCGGGGACTGCCGATCACGTCAGATCCGCATTCGTAGGGGTAGTCCTTGGCCTTGCTGGAACGGCCGGGACCCAGGTACTTGGCGGCGGCGGTCAGCGCCAGCGCGAATCCCACGCCCACCAGGATCGTCAGCGCCGCGGGAATATAGTCTGATGTCATGGCTTTCGGTGACTTTCCTGGCGACGGTTTATAGTGGGGCGGTCGGGCGGCGTCAACGTCCCCGCTTCCGCCGCGGACATCGTCGTCTGGTGTGGTGGTACTGGTTAGTGTACGGGGCGTTGACTGCGTTGGTGAACGGTTTGACTCCTTTGACGCCCCTTCTTATATCTAGGTCCGCATGCTTACGGTCAAAGGTCTGGTTTCCGTCGCGTACGCCGGGCTGATCGTCGTGATAGTCGCGGCGTCCACCGCCTGTGCCAAGAGCCCGCCGGAACAGCATTCGGCGCCCACGGCTTCGGCCAACGGCACCGGGAGCCCCACGGGGACCTCGTCGAAGGCTCCGGCCGGCGGCGGTGGCGAGGCTGCGCAGGACCTGACCCCCCCTCCGGGGGTGGACGTGTCGAAGCTTGACGAGCTGGCCAGGAAGATCTTTTTCCGGGTGGTGAACACCGAACCGTCGATCTGTGGCAAGGGGCAGAGCCTGCTCACTTCGGCCAAGAAGGACCAGAGCTGTCGCCGATCGTTGAATGCCGTCCGCTACGTGGTGCGTCTGGCGGACCAGGGATACACACAGTCGGAGATCGGCGAGTCCCTGGAGAAGCGATACCGCGCCACCGAGCCCAAGATGATTGACGTCAAGGAGGCCCCGGGCGAAGGGAGCGCCAATCCCAAGGTGGTCCTGGTGGAGTTCGCCGACTACGAATGCCCACACTGCAAGCGGTTTCAGCCGGTGTTGCGGCAGATCCTGGATGAATTCAAGGGCGAGGTGCGGATGTACTTCAAGCACTACCCCTTGCCCCAGCACACCAACGCGCGGATGGCGGCCGAAGCCGCCGTGGCGGCGCAGCGTCAGGGCAAGTTCTGGCCGTACCAGGAGAAGCTGTGGGAAAACCAGGACAACCTCACCCCCGCCGAGCTGGAGAAGTTCGCCAAGGAGCTGGGACTGGACATGGCCAAGTTCCGCAAGGATCTGGATGATTCCGCGGTCAAGGCGCGCGTGCAGAAAGATCGCGTGGACGGAACCACGCTGGGACTGTCATCGACGCCGACCCTGTTCATCAACGGCCACGAGTACACAGACGCCAAGGACACGGAGAGCCTGCGGGAGTGGATCAAGGAAGAGCTGACCAAGTGAGGGGGGCGCGGCCGGCACCCGTCGAGGCGCGTGCGACGGCAGCGGCGGGGGCGACGTTTCGTGCGCCACGCAGTGTTCACGCGGCGACCCGTTCCGCGGGTGCGCTGTTGGTGATGGGAGCGCTCGCGACGCTCGCGGTGGCCGGGCCGGCCGGATGCGCGGGGCAAAGCGCAGGCATTCGCGGGGACGCGACGGGCGCGGCCGAATCAGCACCGCCATCTGGAACCGGCGCAGCCCCCGGTCGTCCGGCACCGCCTTTGGTGGTGGAGCGCTTGAACGGCAAGCCGCTGGCGTTAGCTTCCTTGCGTGGCAAGGTGGTGTTGCTGGATGTGTGGGCCTCCTGGTGTGTCCCCTGCCTGAAAGAGCTACCCATGCTGGACGGCATCGCGCGCCGCTTGCGTGGAAAGGGGGTGGAGGTCGTGGCCGTATCCATAGATCAGGAACGCGCCAACCTGAACAAGTTCCTCGCTTCGCAGCCGCACTGGACACTGACCATCGCCCACGATCCGCGGGGCGCCGTGGCCGACACGCTTCAGCCCGAGAAAATGCCCACGTCTTACGCCATCGATCGCGACGGCATCATTCGCCACGTGAACGAAGGGTTCGAGCCGGCGGACGCGGCAGCCATCGAGCAGAAGCTGAGCGCGCTCGCTGACCAGCCGGTGACAGCCACGGGCAAGGCCGCCACCCGCGGGCCGTGAAGCGGGCGAGGGGGGCGCCGCCATGAACGTGCCCCTCCCCCTGGCGGTGTTCCTGTTTCTGGTCAGCGGCGCCATCGGCGTCTACGCGTCGTTGACCGGACGCGAGAAGCTGCTGGTGGTGTTCAAGCCTCTCACCACGGCCCTGTTACTTGCCGTGGTGGGGTGGCCCCAGTCGCGTGTCGCGTGGCTCGTGGTCGTCGGCATCATCTTTGCGCTGGGTGGCGATGTGGCCCTGTTGTTCCGCGCGAAGAACGGCTTTCTCATCGGGTTGGGCCTATTCCTGGTCACGCACGCCTGCTACATCGCCGCGTTCCTGGGAGTAGCGAGCGCGCGCGGCAGCAGCGCCTGCTCCACGGGCGTGTTGGTCCCGGCCCTGGTGATGGTCGCGGTCACGGGTGCGCTGCTCCGCAAGCTGTGGCCGGGCGCCTCCGGCCTGCGCGCCCCCCTGGTTGGCTACGCGGCCGCGCTGGCCCTGATGGTGGTGAGCGCCTTCGCCGCCCAGGGCCCCGGGGGCGTGGCGGCGTCCGCCGCGGCTGGCGCCGTCTGCTTCTACGTCGCCGATTGCAGCCTGGCCCTCGACCGCTTCGCTCGGCCGATCAAGTACGCCCCGCTGCTTACCCTTGGCCTGTACTGGCTAGGCCAACTTGGCATCGCGGTCTCCATCCGCGGCTTTGGCGGGTAACACCACCTCAGGGCTGGAAGAGCTCGTAGACCTGGCACGTTCCCTGGCCGGTCACGTTGAGAAAACGCCGGCAGAGCGCGACGACCTCTTCCCGCGAGCCTGCTTTGAGCAACGCGTACCCGCCCAGGACTTCTTTCGCTTCCGCGAATGGTCCGTCCGTGACGGT